>JBKQQE010000651.1:0-12357 GCA_052326245.1 Xanthobacteraceae bacterium
GGTGTGGCTTTTCGGGATCGCTCGAGCGGCGGGAACCTCGAAACTTAAGGATGCATTAACCGCCGACCGCCACCGGTTCGGCTGCACGGCGCGGCTGGGAACGCAAACGGTCGGCTTGCGCGGGCCGGGATGCGAGGGGAATACCGCGGCAAGCCCGCGCGGCCGCGCGCGGCCGTCCCGGTCCGGATCAAGCTAGCGCATTTTCCGCTTGAATTGACTCGTCATGCCCGGCCTTGTGCCGGGCATCCACGTCTTCACAGCCTTGCAACAAGAAAAACGTGGATGGCCGGGACAAGCCCGGCCATGACGAAGGATGGGTCAACTGACCTGGAAAACGCGCTAACGCGCGGCGTGCTTGAGGTTGGGAAGAAACACCGCCAGGAGCCCGATCGCCGGCAGGTACGCGCTGATCTGATACACGTAGTCGATGCCCATGCGGTCGGCGACCTGGCCGAAGATTGCCGCGCCGATGCCGCCGGCGCCGAACGCGAAGCCGAAGAACAGGCCCGAGATCATGCCGAAGCGGTGCGGCATCAATTCCTGCGCGTAGACGATGATCGCCGGCATCGCGGAGGCGATGATGAAGCCGATGACCACGCTGAGCACCGCGCTCCCGGTCAGCCCGGCATGCGGCAGCAGCAGCGTGAACGGCAGCGCGCCCAGGATCGACGCCCAGATCACGTAGCGACGGCCGATGCGGTCGCCGATCGGTCCGCCGAAGAAGGTGCCGGCGCCGACCGCGCCGAGGAACAGGAACAGATAGAGCTGCGCGCTCTGGGTCGACACGCCGAACTTATGGATCAGGTAGAACGTGTAGTAGCTGGTGATGCTCGCCAGGTAGAAGTACTTCGAGAACACCAGTGCGACCAGAATCCCGAGCGCGGTCGCGGTGCGCGCCGGCGACGGCGCATGGGGATCGCGCATCAGATGCGCGGCCTTGCGCGGCACGATGCGCGGCTGGTACCAGCGACCGATGCGCCACAGGATCACGGTGGCGAGAAACGCGATCGAGCAGAACCAGGCGATGCTCGGCTGACCGAACGGCACCACGATCAGTGCCGCCAGCACCGGCCCCATCGCCGAGCCGAAATTGCCGCCGACCTGGAACACCGATTGCGCGAAACCATAGCGGCCGCCGGACGCCAGCCGCGCGATGCGCGCCGATTCCGGATGAAACACCGCGGAACCCAACCCCACCAGCGCCGCGGCCACCAGGACGATGACGTAGTGGTGGGCGATGCTGATCAGGGCGAGGCCGAGGAAAGTGAACGCCATGCCGGCGGCGAGCGAAAACGGCATCGGCTTTCTGTCGGTCAGCATGCCGATCACCGGCTGCAGCAGCGACGCCGTGACCTGGAACACCAGCGTGATCAACCCGATCTGGGCGAAGTCGAGTGCGTAATTCGCCTTCAGGATCGGATACACCGACGGAATCAACGACTGCATGGTGTCGTTGAGAAAATGCGAGAAGCTGATGCCGCCCAGCACGACATAGACGGGAGTGGCCGAGATCTGTCCGGGCACGGGGCCGGGTGCCGCCACGCTGCGCAAGTTCTGGGAGTCCTGGTCGATAACGACGGGCTTGTTCAAGGCAGAGATCCCGAGGGCTGCGGCGCGCGAGCCCGGAGCAACATGCGCTCACGGCAATGCACAGGCGCCGATCATCGTCCGAATAGTCCGATTTCCTAGGGCGCAGCGCGGCGCGCAACCAGTCCTATTTTACCATAGCTGCTTTGCACGGCGGCGGCTGGAACCGGCGTCAGGCGGCCGCGGCCTGGCTCAGCGCCGTGACCACGAGATCGACCGCTTCCTCAACCACATCGCGATCGTCGCCCTCGCCCATGACGCGAATCACCGGCTCGGTGCCGGAGGAGCGCACCAGGAGACGGCCGCCGCCGTTCAGCCGTGTCTCCGCCGCCGCGATCGCCGACTTGACCTCCGCCAGGTCGAGCGGCCTGCCGCCGCGATGACGGACGTTCTTCAGGATCTGCGGCAGCGGATCGAAGCGGTGGCAGACCTCCGACACCGGCCGGCCGAGCTTCTGGATCACCGCGAGAATCTGCAGCGCGGAGACGAAGCCATCGCCGGTGGTGTTGTAATCGGACAGGATGATGTGCCCCGACTGCTCGCCGCCGACATTATAGCCCTGCGCCAGCATCTGCTCGATCACGTAGCGATCGCCGACAGGGGTCCGCAGCAGGGTCAGGCCCTCGCCGACCAGGTAGCGCTCGAGCCCGAGATTGGACATCACGGTCGCGACGATGCCCGGCTTCGACAGCCTGCCGTCGTCCTTCCAGCTCTGCGCGACGACCGCGAGCAGCTGGTCGCCGTCGACCACGTGGCCGCGCTCGTCGACGACAATGAGACGGTCGGCGTCGCCATCGAGCGCGATGCCGATATCGGCGCGCATCTCCCGCACCTTGCCGCGCAGGGTCTCGGGGCAGGTCGAGCCGCAATCCTTGTTGATGTTGAAGCCATCCGGCTCGACACCGATGGAGATGACGTCGGCGCCGAGCTCCCAAAGCGCTTCCGGCACCACCTTGTAGCCCGCGCCGTGAGCGCAATCGACGACGATGCGGACCCCGTCGAGACTGAGGTTGCGCGGCAGCGTCCGCTTGGCGAATTCGATGTAGCGATCGTGCACGCCGTCGATGCGGCGGGCGCGTCCCAGATTGGCGCTGCCGGCAAGCTTCTTGGCGATGCTTTCGTCGAGCAGCTGCTCGATCTGCATCTCGACATCGTCGGACAGCTTGTAGCCGTCCGGCCCGAACAGCTTGATGCCGTTGTCGTCGAACAGGTTGTGGGACGCCGAGATCATCACCCCGAGGTCGGCGCGCATCGAGCGCGTCAGCATGGCGACCGCCGGCGTCGGCATCGGGCCGAGCAGCAGCACGTCCATGCCGACCGATGTGAAGCCGGCCACCAGCGCGTTCTCGATCATGTAACCGGACAGCCGCGTGTCCTTCCCGATCACGACGCGGTGGCGGTGGTCGCCGCGCTGGAACACCAGCCCGGCCGCCTGCCCGACCTTCAGCGCCAGCTCAGGGGTAATCACGCCGTTGGCGCGACCCCGAATTCCATCGGTCCCGAAATATTTGCGAGCCATGAATCCCCCCTCGCGCGCTCCCAATTCCCCGATCGCGCGAGCCGTTAAAGTAGCCATGGCCCGCTTATAATGCCTTTGCCGGAAAAATGGCTTCAAGAAATATAATGAATGATTACCAAACGGGCTTCGGCCAGGATCACATAATCCATTGAAATATAAGATTATTCTTCCTCTTTTGGGACGTCGACCCGGTCCGGCGCGCAACCTGGCAAGCGGCCCCGGCACAGCTGCCCCGCCCCCGCACCCCCGCGCACCGCCGTCGCGCGGGCCGCGGAACCGGGCGTTTACCCCCGGACTGGACGTGGTAGATGACATCAGGATTCAAACCGACGCGCGAAAAAAGCGGAACAGCCCATGAAAGACATCACCTGCATCGAGGATCTGCGCCAGCTCCATCAGCGGCGAGTCCCGCGCGCCTTCTTCGACTATGTCGACCACGGCTCCTATGCCGAGGAGACGCTGCGCTCCAACCGCGCCGACCTCGAGAAAATCAAGTTCCGCCAGCGCATTCTCGTCGACATCTCCAAGCGCGATCTGTCCACCACGATCCTCGGCGAAAAGGCGTCGATGCCGCTCGTGCTCGCACCGGTGGGGTCGACGGGCATGCAGTATCGCGACGGCGAGATTCATGCCTGCCGCGCCGCGCAGGCCGCCGGCGTCCCCTACACGTTGTCGACCATGTCGATCTGCTCGATCGAGGACGTCGCGGCCAATGTCGACAAGCCGTTCTGGTTCCAGCTCTACGTGATGCGCGATCGTGGCTTCGTCAAAGCCCTGATCGAGCGCGCGATCGCCGCCAAGTGCAGCGCCCTGGTGCTGACCGTCGATCTTCAGGTGCTGGGCCAGCGCCACGCCGACATCAAGAACGGGCTGTCGGTGCCGCCGCAGCCGTACCGGCTGAAGAACCTGTACGATTTCGTCACCAAGCCGGGCTGGACGCTGGGCATGATGCGCGCCAAGCGACTGAATTTCGGCAATATCGCCGGCCACCTCAGCGGCATCGACGATCTCGGCTCGGTGTCGGCATGGGTCGCTGGGCAGTTCGATACGTCGTTGAACTGGAAGGACGTGGATTGGATCCGCAGCATCTGGCCGGGCAAGCTGATCCTCAAGGGCATCCACGACGTGGAGGACGCGCGCGAGGCGGTCAAAACCGGCGCGCACGGGCTCGTGGTGTCGAACCACGGCGGACGTCAGCTCGACGGCGCGCCGTCGTCGATCTCGGTGTTGCCCAAGGTCGTCGACGCGGTCGGGACCCAGATCGAAGTGATGTTCGACGGCGGCATCCGCTCCGGACAGGACCTGATGCGCGCGCTGGCGCGCGGGGCCAAGTCCTGCATGATCGGCCGCTCCTACATCTACGGCCTGGGCGCCGGCGGCGAGGCTGGCGTGGCCAAGGCGATCGACATCATCGCCAAGGAACTCAGCGTCACCATGGGCCTGTGCGGCGTCAACGGCATCGACGCCATCACCCCGCACGTTCTGGTGGAGGACTGAAGCGTCGCCGTGCTGCCCGAATCGGCGGAGTATGATGCGCGCATTCCGGGAGAATCCGAGATGCGCCGACTGCTCGCCGTGACCACCCTGCTCGCGTCCGTCGCGCTCGCCGCGCCGGCGTCCGCCCAAAGCAACAGCACGCTGAGCGGCGCAGCAATCGGCGCCGGCAGCGGCGCGCTCATCGCCGGACCGATCGGCGCCGTGGCGGGCGGCGTGATCGGGGCCGTGATCGGCGGCCCCAATTTGCATCGCGGCGGCCGATATTGCTGGCGAAACGCCCACGGCGCGCGCCATTGCCGCTGGCAATGACGAGACGTCCGCCCCTCCGATCGTGCCGCGCCGACGAGATCACATCGGCGGCGTCAGCCCGTCGCGACCGACCGCGATGCGCTTCGATGCCAGCGTGCCGTCGCTCTCGCGGGTGACGAAGACGATGACCTTGGCGCCCGCCTTGAGATCGGAGCGCTCGCCGTCGACGAAGCTGACCACCGGCGTATCGGCGCCGACCAGGATCTTCTTTTCGCCGTCCTTGTATTTCAGCAGCAGCGACTGGCCGTCCTTGCTCTCCACCTGCTCGGCAACGGCCGCGTTGGTCATGGTGCTGTTGGGGCGCAGATCCCACGGCCGGAAGCCTTCGCCGGTGCCGCGGGCCTTTTCCGGGAAAATATGAATCTCGACGGCCCTCTGGCTGCCGTCGGCCTCCGGCATGCCGGTGACGCCGATGAACGCGCCGGGCTTGATCTCGGCGAGCGAGGACTTGACGAGCCCCAGCACCGCCGCGTCGCTCGCGAGCACGATCTTTTGCTCGCTTCCGTCGCGCGCGGTGAGCGTCAGCGCGGTGCCGTCGAGACTGACGACGGTGCCGCGGATGCGGGAGGGACCCGGCTGCGGCTGCTGGGCGGCGGCGGGAACCGAGGTGAGGAGAACCCCGACCGCAAGCGCGGCCAGAGAGGCGACGAGACGAGGCATGTGTCTGCTCCGATTGGATGTGACCGGTTGGGAACCCCCCATTCACAACTCCGATCCCTACCGCATTATTCCGGAGCGGTGGCAGCGCTCGGCCTCACGTCAGCGTGATTGTTTCGGCCGCACCAGATCGGCCTCGACCAGCGCTCGCAACGCCGGGGTGACCTGCGGCGTCTGTCCGAACCACAGCGCGAACCCCCGGACCGCCTGGTGCAGCAGCATGCCGAGGCCATCGGCCGTCCGCAGTCCGCGCGCCCGCGCGGCCGCCAGCAGCGGGGTAACCAGCGGCACGTAGACGAGATCGGCGACGACGGCATCGGCCGGCAAGGCCGCGAGATCGACGTCGAGCGCGTCCTGACCTTCCATGCCGAGCGACGTGGTATTTGCCAACAATTGCACGCGCGGCATCACCTCGGCGATCTGGGTCCAGGGCAGCGCCACGACATTGCCGCCGAAGCGACCGGCAAGATCCTGCGCGCGCGCCAACGTGCGGTTGGCTACATAGACCCGCGCCGCGCCGCGCTCGAGCAACCCGAACAGCACGGCGCGCGACGAGCCCCCCGCTCCCAGCACGAGCGCGGCGCCGTCGCGCCGCCATTGCGGCGCGCTGGCGTCGAGATTGCCGATGAAGCCCTCGACGTCGGTATTGGTCGCCCGCAGCACGCCGTCGTCGAACCACAAGGTATTGGCGGCGCCGACCGACAGCGCACGCGCATCGGGCGCGGTCAGGGTCAGCACGCTTTCCTTGTGCGGAATGGTGACGTTGCATCCGACATAGCCGCGGGCGGCGAGATGCGTCACGAAATCGGCGACCGCCTCGGGGCGAACCGGCTCGATCCGGTAGTCGCCGGCGATGCCGAGGGTGTTCAGCCAGTATTTGTGGATCAACGGCGAGCGCGAATGCGCGGCCGGCCAGCCGATCAGACAAGCGGCGCGGGGCGCGGTCACGGCCGTGTCCGAAGCATCAAATTCGCGGCCATGCACCGCAGTCCCGCCGTCGTCGCCGGTTGCCTGCAGATCATGTGATTGCGCATCGCCGGCATGGGGTCTGGACCAAGCTCCATCGCGCCGCGGAAGCGAGGCGGCAATCCGTCAAATCATGGCAGGGCCGAGCCTGTCAATCTGACCGGCTGCGCACCCGCGGTCGCTGGCGGTGCCGGCGGTGATTGCGGCGCCATGGACAGCTGCGGCGGTTCACCGACCGGCGATCGCAGCCCTTGTCACCGCTTCCGGTTGCCTAATCGCGGCCAGTACCCTTGCCGCCAGCCCGGACTGGATGGCTTTGCCGGTTTCAGCCGAACACCGCGCCTGCGCCCGAGCAAGCTCCCTGGAAGCAATTGGGGGCGCGACTATGCGCGCCCCCTCCGGCAATTGAGACCCATGAAGGGCCCCGCCCGAGCGAGGCTCAGGCCGCCGAGCGATGCGCCGCGATGATCTGCTCCGCCGCGCGTCCAGTGACCTCCGCCATGTGATCGAACTGGCGGGTAAAGCCGCCAGCGCCCGCCGTCGCCGAGCGCAGTTCGACGATCAGTTCGCCGATCTCGGATTCCGGCATCATCGCCCGCACCATATCCCAACCGCTCCACCCGTCGCGGGTGTCGAACGACAGGATCTGCCCGCGCCGGCCGGACAGGATGGCGTTGATCTTCGCCGTCGCGTCGGTCGGACACACGATTTCGACGGTGCAGATCGGCTCCAGCAACACCGGCTGGCATTGCGGCAACGCCTCGCCGACGCCGGCGCGGGCCGCGGTGCGGAACGCAAGGTCGGAGGAATCAACGCTGTGATACGACCCGTCGGTCAGCGTCACCGCGACGTCGATCACGGGAAACCCGAGGGGGCCGCGTGCCATCGCATCCCTGACGCCCTCTTCGACCGCCGGAATGTAGTTGCGGGGCACCGCACCGCCGACGATCTTTTCGGCGAAGCTTATTCCCGTGCCGCGCGGCAGCGGCGCGATCTCGAGAACGACGTCGCCGAACTGGCCGTGACCACCGGACTGCTTCTTGTGGCGGCCGCGCTGGGTGATCGGCTTGCGGATGGTTTCCTGGTAGCCGATCGTCGGCGCGTGCTGCTTGACGGCGACACCGTACCGGTCGCGCAGCCTTTCGATCGCGACCCGCAAATGCATTTCGCCCTGCCCCCAGACCACCGTGTTGTGGGTCAAGGGATCGTGACGAATGATCAGCGACGGATCCTCCTCGCTCAATCTCGCAAGCGCCTGACCGAGCTTGACATCGTCCTTTCGGTCCGGCGCCGCAACCGCCGTCGCCAGCACCGGCGGCCATGGCGTGACTTCAGCGAGCGCCTGCGGCGCCACCTTTCCCGACGACAGCGTATCGCCGGTGCCGACGTGTTCCAGTTTTCCGAGCGCGACCACGTCGCCCGCATCCGCCGCGCTTCGCTTGACGTCGGCCGCGCCTGAGGCCGCCGACATTCCGGAGATCCGTCCGGTTTCGCCGCGCGAGGTATGCAGCGTGGCGCCGTCCTCCAGATGGCCCGCCAGCACGCGGCTCAGCGACAGCTTGCCGCCGTGCTGCAGGTGCGCGGTCTTGATCACGTAGGCGACCGCGTCCTTGCCCGGCGGCACCCCGAGGCGCCGGGCGGTCGCCTCGACCCCCGGACATTCGTGGCGCAGCGCCTTCATCAGCCGCAGCACGCCGTTCTCGCGCGTCGCCGAACCGATCAGCACCGGGCAGATCTGGCTGTCGCGCAATTCCTTGGCGAGGTCGTCGAACACGGCGTCGCGGGGCGGCGGAATATCGTCGAGCAGCTGCTCCAACAGCCGATCGTCGTGATCGGCGAGTTTCTCCAGCATCGTGAAGCGAGCTTCCTTCTCGCGATCGAGATCGGCGCCTTCCAGCGCCACGACTTCGGAGGGCATGTGCTCGCGGTAGACGAAGGCCCGCTCGAGCGCGAGATCGACGAACCCGACCACGATGTTGTCGCTCCAGATCGGAATCTGGCGCAGCACCAGCGGCACGCGCGATGCCGGTTGCAGCGTCGACAGCGTATCGCGAACGCGACGGTCCGCCTTGTCGATCTTGTTGAGGAACAGGAATCGCGGAATGCCGAGATCTTCCAGTTCACGCATGATGATCTGGAGCTGAGGCAGCTTGCGCTCGTCGGCTTCGCAGACCACGACCGCCGCGTCGACGGCGGGCAGCGCCGCGCGCATGTCGTGGATGAACTCGATCGAGCCCGGACAGTCGATCAGCGTGAAGGTCTCGCCCATGAACGTCGTCGTGGCGGCGGTGAGCGTCGTACTCATGCGATGGCTGCGCGCCTCCGGAGACGAATCTCCGAAGGTTGTTCCTGCTTCCACGGTGCCTGGTTTGGGGATTGCGCCTGTGCGCGCGAGGATGGCTTCGAGAAGAGTGGTCTTACCGCTTTGGAATGGGCCCACCAGCGCGATGCACCGGGGAGCTCGGGGACTTCTGACGTCGTGTCCCATTGCCGCCTCCTGACTGGAGCTCGGCCCGTGATTGGGTCGGCATGGCAATGCTTTCAGGGGTTTGCTGCGTTGGCAAGGACGAAACGTGCGGCTGTGCACCATTGTGCCGGGGAGCGGGGAAGACGCTGAACGAGTCTTCGCGGCCCCTCAGCTGCGGCAAGGCAGGGAATACCGCTGACGCGCGAAGCCCCTCGCGCGCGCGGATCGCGATCGTCCGCACGCGCAGAGGCGGCCATAGCCGAAATTAATCATAACCGGAAAAGATCCATCACGGCCGGCCACATGGTGCAATTCGGTCGCGATGGCGCGACGCTGGCGTCCAGCGTTACCGACCGGGGCGCAGCGTCATTTCCTCGACGCCGGCGGCAACCGCGACGCCGGTCTGGCCCTGCAGGCTGAGCGGCTGCAACGCAAACGAGTTGGACGAACCACCGACCAGCGCATTGGCGCCGACGCCGACGCCGACGGTTGCACTGCCCTGCACGCCGGCGTAGCCACCCGAGAGATCGCCGGGACCGAGCTGGCGGGTCGGCGCGAACACGGCCCAGGCCAACCCGCTCTGCTCGGTCAGGCCGAGGTCCAATCCGAGCTTGCGAATTTGCGCCACATAATAATCGACGACGACGTTGTCGCGTCGCAGCACGCAGGACAGATTGGTGACGGACCCGACGATGAATCCCATGCTGGCGCCGCCGCGGCATTCAAGCACGCCGACCTGCACGCGCTCCTGGGCGCTTGCGAGCGTGGACGAGGCGAAGAGACCGATGGCTGCTGCGAACAGAACTGAGGGGCGGCGCATGAGATGTTCTCCGATGAGGTCGCGATGGCGACGGAAACAAAACGGTGATGCAGGCGCGAGCGAAAAGCCGATGCTATTAATTCATAGCGAGGTGCAATGATCAATCGCGGCGAACTCCCGCCCGCGCCGAATCGGCAAAAAAGAGGCCCGCTGTCGCGGGCCTCCCGAATTCAACAAACCGTCCGATCAGCCGTGGTGATGACGGCGATGGTAGTGATAGTGGTGCCGGTGGTGGCGATGGAAGCCGCGGCGCTCGCCCCAGGTCGGCGACCGCAGCTCAACATCGATGATCCCGGCCACGGCGCTGAGACCGGTCTGACCCTGCAGGCTGAGCGGCTGCAGCGAGATCGCATTGGCGGAACCGCCCACCAGCAGATTGGCGCCGATGCCGACGCCGACGGTGGCGTTGGCACCCACGCCGCTGTAGTGACCGGCAAGCGCGCCATGTCCGAGCCGCACGGTCGGAGCGTTCACCGCCCACGCCAGTCCGGTCTGGGCGGTCACGCCGATGTCGAGGCCGACGCGCGAGATGTGGGCGATATAGGGTTCGGCCGGCGCGCCGCTGTCGTTGCGGAAGACGCACTCGAGTTCAGTCGTCGAACCGACGATCGCGCCGACATACTCGGCACCTTGGCATTCCAGAATGCCAGCCTGAACGCTCTGCTGGGCATTGGCGGAGGCAAAGGACGCGACAAGCATCGCGGCGGCGATGCCGAAAAGGGCAGTGAAGCGCATGGGAATTAGAACTCCAGAAGCTTGGGTTTGCTAAGCGGACGGACAATGAGGCAAGCGCCGTGTCAAAAACATGGCGCTTGCCCATAAGAATCCGTGAATGTGTCGAAGTGATCGCGCTGCAGGTTCAGCGCAGATTTCCGCAAAAGCGCTGAATGCGCTTGCACGCTTCCTCGAGGTCCGCAGTTTTGGTCGCGTAGGAAATGCGAAATGCCGGTCCCAGACCGAACGCCGAGCCTTGCACGACCGCAACGCCCTCGGTCTCGAGCAGCTCGGTCACGAAGTCCTCGTCGTTTTCGATCTTCCTGCCCGACGGCGCGACCTTGCCGATCGTGCCGGCGCAGGAGGGATACACATAGAACGCGCCCTCCGGACGCGGACAGCTGATGCCGCTGGCCTGATTGAGCATCGCCACCACGAGGTCGCGGCGTTCCTTGAACACTTTGTTGTGCTCGGCGATGAAGTCCTGCGGGCCGGTGAGCGCCTCGATCGCCGCCCACTGCCCGATCGAGGACGGGTTAGAGGTCGACTGCGACTGGATCGTGGCCATCGCCGCGATCAGCTCGCGCGGCCCGCCGGCATAGCCGATGCGCCAGCCGGTCATGCAATAGGCCTTCGACACGCCGTTGACCGTCAGCGTGCGGTCGAACAGTTTCGGTTCGACCTGCGCCGGGGTTGTAAATTCGAAATTGTCGTAGACCAGATGCTCATACATGTCGTCCGTCATGATCCAGACATGCGGATGGCGGAGCAGAACATCGGTCAAAGCCTTGAGCTCGGCCCTTGTGTAGGCCGCGCCGGTCGGGTTCGACGGCGAGTTGAGAATAAGCCATTTGGTCTTCGGCGTGATGGCGCGATCAAGATCCGCGGCCTGCAGCTTGAAGCCATGTTCGGCCGTACAGACCACCGGCACCGACTCGCCGCCCGCCAGCGCCACCATCTCCGGATAGCTGACCCAGTAGGGCGCCGGGATGATAACCTCGTCGCCGGGGCTGAGCGTCGCCATCAAGGCGTTGTAGAGCACCTGCTTGCCGCCGGTGCCGACGGTGATCTGATTTGGCGTATAGGTCAGCCCGTTTTCGCGGCGGAACTTGGCGACAATCGCTTCCTTCAGCTCGGGCACGCCGTCAATTGCCGTATACTTGGTTTTGCCCGCCTCGATGGCGTGGATGGCTGCGAGCTTGATATTGGCCGGCGTGTCGAAGTCCGGCTCGCCGGCGCCGAGCCCGATGACGTTGCGTCCCGCCGCTTTCAGCTGCCGGGCCTTGTCCGTGACCGCAATGGTGGCGGAAGGCTTCACACGGGCAAGCGCGGCAGACAAAAAGGCCATCAGATTCTCCTGGCGAGCGGGCGCGCTCGGACGCGCGCACGCAAGTTGTGTGGATGTGCCCGACACCCTAAGGCCCCGCTCGCTGCATCGCAAGAAGCTGTGTACGGGTTTAAACATGCGGAACGGGTCGGCGGTCCCACGACGCGGGGCGCGCCGACTAAGGAAAGCTTAAATCCAAGGGGCTACTGTCGTCATGGTTCGGAAATTCGCTTCGTCGTCTGCGCGAGCCATCGGGGCCATTTCTGAAGCAAAATCACACTGGAATCATAGGTTTCGAGCGTCGCCTCGAAGCCGGAATTCGCCCCCGAAAGTGCGGCTGAGCGTTGCGAACTGCAAATTCGGGTCACACGCGCAAGATCTGGCAACGCCAATCGCGTTTTCCGAACAGATGTTGCCCGAATCGTTGGTCCTTGCCCCTGCCATGCATTGCGAGCCGAAGTGACGAATTTTCACGACATGTTGCGTTCCGGTGC
>JBKQQE010000652.1:0-13654 GCA_052326245.1 Xanthobacteraceae bacterium
CGAGAACGACAAGGCAGAGCGCCGCGCTTGCAAACATATGCTTCATCGCCGGTCCCTTTGACGAGATAGCTTAGCACGCGGCGCGAGCCGCCGCCTACCAGGGCGAACCATCGCTGTAGAACCACGCGCGCCCACTTCCGATCGAACACGGCAAATTGCCGATGGGGTGTTTCCCTGACCAGCAACTTTTCCCTATAATCGCGCCATTCACCGCCCGCCGGCGGGAGGAACGCGATGACGTTTGCCCGGTTGATGCGAGATATTCCCTGTGCGCTGGTCTTGCTGGCAGCGACGGCAATTGTCACGCGCGCGAACGAGGTCAATGACTATCCCACCGTGGCGCGATCGGAATACGTGTTCGGATGCCTGAAAGCGAATGGTGAAACGCGGGAGGCGATCAGTCAGTGCTCCTGTTCGATCGATGTCATCTCCTCGCTATTGCCCTATGACCGGTACGTCACGGCCGAAACGGTGCTGAGCATGTCGCAAGTGCGTGGCAACCTCGGCGGAGAATTTCGTTCATCCGAACAGGCCAAGAGCGCGCTCGACGACCTGCGGCGTGCCCAGGCCAAGGCCGAAGTGAGGTGTTTCTAGTGTGGTGGTCGGCGGCGGCCCAGGCGATGCTTGCGCCGGATCAGATCCCTGAGGCGTCGACCTTCCATTCGCTCTCGAATACGTGCCCCTCGGTGTCCCGGGCTTCGACCCGGATGCGCTTGGCGCCATTCGGCAGGTAGGTGAAACGGATGTTGGGGTCTTCCGAAATCGCAATGCCGCCCTCCATCGCCAGAACCAGAGTGTCGTCCTGCCAGATCCGCAGTTCATTGACGAAGAACGCCGGAATATAGAGTTGCGTAACCTGGTCCATCTGGAGACCGGAGTTATTGGGGTGGCCGATCATGATCTGGGCTTCGCGGGCGCCGCTCTCGGCCGCACCGGCGGGCTTTGCGAATTGCCGGAACCGCATCTGGCCCAATCTTGCCTTTGCGTCGTCGGCGTTCTTCGCGGCCGGAGCCGAGCACCCGCCGGACGCCTTCACGAAGGTTTTTGTCATGTAGAGCTTGCCGTCACTGAGCTCGGCGACCGCATGAACGTCGGTGTAGCTGTTGACGCGCACGCGGGTGGAGATTTCCGATACCGAGGAATCCGGACCGAGCTCGAAACGCGCCGCCATCGGTGCCGGGTTTTGGTCGATCACCAGCGTGATCGCCACGACGCGGCGGCCGTCTCCGGGCGGCAGCGCCACGCGCAGCGTGACGGGAACAATCGCCGCATCCTCCGCGCGGGATGGCATCTCGAGGCCGATCAGCCCGGCGCCATCGTTCATCGGTCGATTGCTGAAGATGTCCTGCACCAGGCCCGGCCAAGGGTCGTAACTGTCAGGCGTCGCGGCGGGTAGCGGGCTAACGCCAAACAGCAGCGCGGCCAGGACGCTTGCGACTCATAGCAGGCGGGAATGGTAATCCACCACAGCCGTGTTCCTTCCGACGACCAGCAACGACCCGAATATAGTTCATTGACCGCGCTATTCCCATTCGATTTCCGAAAACGCCGCCGTCGCGTTGCGCGCATTGTAGTCGTCGAACAGTTTCCATCGCGATCGTTCCGAGGTAGCCGCCGTCTCGGCGGCGGTGGCGAGGGGCCTTCCTTGAGCGACCATGGCGCGGATATCCGAGGCCAGCGTTTCCAGGTAGCGGCGCTCGTCGGCAGTAGCCGTCGGCCAATCGCTCACCGGCCCGTGACCGGGAACCACCCGTTGCGCGGGAAGGGCGTTGAGTTCATCGATCAGCGACAGCCAGCCGCGAAGGCTGCCGTCGACCACGGGCACATGATCGAGGAAGACGAGATCGCCTGCGAACAGGGTGCCGGTCTGCTCGTCGAGCACGGTGAGGTCGCTGTCGCTGTGGGCGGTCGGCCACGCCCGCAGCGTCAGGCTCCTGTGCCCAAGATCGAGTTTGCGGGTTCCGTCCACCAGGATGGTGGGCGGCACGATGCGCACCTCGTCAATCAATTCGTCGCCCATGATCCGACGAAACGCGTCGAGGTAGAACTGTCCGCGCGTCGCCAGCGCGCGCGGCAAATTCCTGTGACCGACGAAGCTGGCTCCGGCTCCCAGGAATGCTGCATTGCCAAAGACGTGATCGGGGTGGCCATGCGTGTTGATGACGTACCGGATCGGCTTTTCCGTGCGGGCACGAATGGCGGCGAGCAGCCGTTCGCCTTCGCGCACGCTGCCCCCGGTATCGATCACCGCGACCGCGTCGTCACCGATGATGAATCCGAGATTGGCGATGCCTCCGTCATTTTCTCGCGTCATGAGCGCGGTTGCGCCCGCGTGCATGAAGAGCCCGGGCGCGATTTCGCTGACGCCTTGTGGCTTCTGCGCGAAGGTCGGCCCCGCCAGCATCGCGAACACGGCAAGAATGAAGGCGCGATGAGTCATGGGTTGGCTCTCCATCGCGGAAACACGCCGGGTTCCTTCGGATTGCATCGCAATATGCAGTGCCAAATACGCAAGAAGGCTTTTGCGTTGCGCGCTCCGGTTGACCAGCATAGCATTTGCTTGGTTCCGGCCTCAATTGGACCGCGGTCTACGGCTCCACTGAATTTGGCGATGTCTCGCGGAAGTCACGCGGCTACCAGGCTTTTGGCAGGCCATTCCGAGGCCGACGATAGCGCTGGGCGTATCATATTTGTGCTCCTGCGTTAGGCGGGACGGGAGGAGATGAAGATGAACGATGCTGCCTTGCACCGTCGGCCGATGATCACAGCGCTCCTTGTCGCCGCCGCGATGATAGCCGGCCGCGACATCGCGACAGCGCAGCAGCCGCAGGACAACCCCGATCTATCGATCGAGCTGGTCGATCCCAAGGTGTTGAGGGTTTGCGCCGACCCGCGCAATCTGCCGTTCTCGAACGAGAAGGGCGAGGGTTTCGAGAACAAGCTCGCCGAACTGTTCGCCGGCAAGCTGCAAAAGAAGCTCGACTATATGTTCCTTCCGCAGGCAACCGGCTTCGTCCGGTTGACGCTCGGCGCCCATCGCTGTGACGTCATCATGGGCTTCCCGCAAGGCGACGAGCTCGTGCAGGGCACCAATCCCTACTACCGCACGGCGTATGCGCTGGTCACCAGGCCCGGCAGCGGACTCGAAGGCGTCACCTCGCTTGGCGACGAACACCTGAAGGGTAAGCATCTCGGCATCGTCGCTGGTACGCCGCCGGCGACGTATATGGCCGCCAATGGCCTGATGGCCAACGCCAAGCCCTATCCGCTGATGATCGATACGCGTGTCGATTCTTCCGCGGCGGCGATGATCACCGATTTGATGGGCGGGGAGATCGACGCCGGCGTGCTGTGGGGGCCGATGGCCGGCTATTACGCCAAGCAGGCCAACCCGCCGCTCCACGTCACCCCGCTGGTCAAGGATGCATCCGGGCCTCCGCTGGCCTACCGGATCGGCATGGGTGTTCGCGCGGCCGATCAGAATTGGAAACGGCAGCTCAACCGCCTGATCCAGGAGAACCAGCCGGCGATCGACAAGATCCTGCTCGACTACGGCGTACCGCTGCTTGACGAGAAAGACAGGCCGATTACCGCGGAAACCGTCAAGCAGCCATGACGCGGAGGCTTGCGGGCCTGATCCTCGCGGCGTTCGCTCTGGCGATTGCGGCGCACGCGCAAGGCAACGCCCCCGAGCCCGATGGATATCGAACGGATGACTATCGCGCGAGCGTTCCCGCGACGCTGGCCGGCGCGCGGGTCCTCTCGACCGAGCAGGCCGAAGTGGCCTGGCGCTCCGGCGCGGCCAAATTCATCGACGTGTTGCCCCGTCCGCCGAAGCCGCAAAACCTTGCCCCGGGCACGATCTGGCGCGAGCGACCTCGGCTCAATATTCCCGGCAGCATCTGGCTGCCGGACACCGGGTATGGGAAGCTCGCCGTGACCACGGAGAACTATCTGCGACAGGGGCTTGACCGTGCCTCCGGCGGCAACAAGGCAAAGCTTCTGGTGATCTATTGCCTGACCGATTGCTGGATGTCGTGGAACGCGGCGAAACGCGCGCTGTCCTACGGCTATTCCAACGTAGCCTGGTATCCCGAAGGAACCGACGGCTGGCGGCGCGCCGATTTGCCGGTTGCGGAAGCGCAACCGGAGCCGCGGGAAGAGCAGGGGGCGCCGCCAACGCGCTAGTGCGCGCTTTTCGAAGTTCGTGATGCGTCGCGGCGACTTCTTTCACGAACTTCGAAAAGCAAGGGGTACTAGTGGAGAGGATCTGACATTCACGACCCAGCCGCGACGCAAGTCCGCTAGTCCATGTCCTGCTGGATCGCCCGGCCGAGTGCGAACAGCCGTTGGTCGATTGCGGTGGGCACCTCACAGACGAATTTGATCACGCCCCGCCGGTCTTCGAAAATCCGCGTCTCCCATACCAGCTGGTTTCCCAGTTCGTCGATCTTGGCCTGGTCGCGCGGCGAGGCGTCCTGCAGGGCCTGCAGCGCCTCGGTGTCGCTGCGGATTCTGTCCGCGGCCTGGCGCTGTTTGCGCGTCACCCGTTCGAGTCCACCCATCACCGACGCCCGCTGGGCGTTGAGGGTATCGAACAGGCCGGCGAACAGCAGCTTGCCCTTCTCGGATTTTTCCGCCGGCGCGCCGGCTACAAATTCCATGATCGTCTTCTCGGCTTCCTCGAGCGGCGTGCGTCGCGCGGCCAACCGCGGCACCAGCGCGCTCACCGTGGCGTCGTCCTTCCATTTCTCCGCGACGTCGTCGAGCGGCGGGCCGGCCCACACCGCGGCAAGCGAGATCTCCGGCACCTTGGGCTGGGCGCACGGCCAGTCGGGATAGCGCGGATCGGCTGCGAAGCAACGTCTGGGCGATCCCGCGCCAACGGCCAGCACGAAAATCAGGATCCACCATCTCATGTTTTGCCTCCTGCGCAGCCGCGGCGAGGTTTGGGGTTCCGTCATTGCGGCTTCATCGCGATGCCCCAGGGCAACTCGCCGACCTGGATGGTTTTGATCACCTTGAGCGCGGCGACGTCGATCACGGACACATCATTCGACAGGCCGTTCGTCACCAGCAGGTACTTATCGTCGGGAGTGAATGCCATGTGCCAGACGCGCTGGCCAACCAGCAGATACTTGATGACCTGATGGCTGTTCGCATCGACCACGGCGATGCGGTTGGCGGGCCCGAGCGCGACGAAGGCGGTCTTGGCGTCCGCAGTCATGCCGATTCCAACCGGCTGAATCGCTTCCTGCCGCAGGCCCGGAATGCTGAACGAGATTTTGGTCGTGACCGCGTGCTTCACCGGGTCGATGACGGCGACCGTACCCCCGATCTCCGAGGAGACCCACAGCTCGGAGCCGTCGCGTTTGAACGCCGCAAAGCGCGGACGCGTATCGACCAGGACGTTGGCGACGATCCGGCGCGCCGCGATGTCGATGAAATGGGCCATGCTGGTGGTCTCGGATGTGTTGATGAGAATTTTCCCATCCGGGCTGACCGCCATCCCTTCGGGCTCGACGCCGACCTGAACGTCGCCCACGCGCGTGCGCTTTGCGATGTCGACAATCGTGACCGTATTGTCGTTCTCGTTGGCGACGTAGAGCGTATTGCCGCTGGCATCCTGCACGAACAGTTCGGGGTCCGGACCTGATGGAAGCGTGTCGACGACCAGCTGCGTCGTGGTGTCGATCATCTGAATGGTGTCGTCGTCGCCGACCGCGACCAGAACGAACTTGCCGTCCCGCGTGACCTCGATGCCGCGTGGCCGTTGGCCTACCTTGATCGTATTTGTGACCGCCCACTTGTCGGTATCGATCACCGAAACGGTGTTGCCTTTTTCGTTCGACACGTAGGCGATGAAGGCGCCGGCGGGCAGGATGCCCGCAAGCCAGACGGCAATTCCGGAAACCAGGCAAAAACGCCACATGCGCGAGACCTCCGCCGCCGTTCGCCGCAGCTTGAACTTGAACTCGGGTCGGCTCACGCTGATCCCGCCCATCCGACCCACGATAGCAGTGCTTCCGGTTCGAAACATGGCCGAGTTGTCCTGGTCGCGCACGCTGCGCTATCTGCTGCGAACCCGTGTGCGGATCGAGCCCTACGCCTTGAGCCGCGCGGCATGCCAACGCAGGTGATCGGCCATGAAGGTGGAAATGAAATAGTAGCTGTGGTCGTAACCGCCGTGGGAACGGAGGGTGAGGGGGATGCCCGCCTTCGCACATGCGCGTTCCAGCAGCTCGGGGCGAAGCTGTTCTACCAGGAACGGATCGGCGTCGCCGATATCGACCAGCACATCGGAGCATCTGGCGCCGTCTTCGATCAGGGCAACCGTATCGTGCTTGCGCCATGCCTCCCTGTTGTCGCCGAGATAGCCTCTCAGGGCCTTGATGCCCCAGGGAACCTGCGAGGGCGCGACAATCGGCGAAAAGGCGCTGGCCGCGCGGTAGCGACCTGGATGGGAGAGCGCGACGGTGAGGGCGCCGTGGCCGCCCATCGAGTGGCCGAGGATGGACTGCCGGCCGACATCGGCGGGAAAATGCCCGGCCACCAATTCGGGAAGCTCTTTCGTCACATAGCTCCACATGCGGTAGTTCCGCGCGAACGGCGGTTGCGTCGCATCCACATAGAAGCCGGCGCCAAGTCCGAAATCGTAAGCGTTGGCGGGATCACCGGGCACGCCAGCGCCGCGGGGGCTGGTGTCCGGCGCGACGAAGATCAGGCCCAGTTCCGCACATGCCTTGCGAAATTCGCCCTTTTCCGTGACGTTGGCATGGGTGCAGGTCAGGCCCGACAGATACCAGACCACCGGGAGCTTCGCGTCGCCTTGATGCGGCGGGACATAGACCGAAAAGGTCATGTCCGTGCCGGTCTCCCGGCTGGCATGCTTGTACACGCCCTGCATGCCGCCATGTGAACGCGTGAGCGAGACGGGGTCGAGCGTCATGATTTGCGGCTCCGTCCTGCGGCTCGGCGGTGATCGCGACATGGCCGAAGCATTGCACGGTCGCGCCGAACGTCAACATGTTCGCGGCCTCAAGCCTGCCGATTCCTCGATCAAGCGGGGCGATGTCCTGAAGACCAGGCGGGGCAAGGTTCAGCGATCGAGACCGTCGTGCGGACGTGCGGACTTGATGGGCCACAGCCTGATGCCCGCACCGCCAATTCTCGGATTCGCATAAGGTATATTATGGAATATAATCCGACTGACTGAGCTGTATCTACCTCTCCAGATCCAGTCGCAAGGCGCTGATTTTCTATGGATAAGCCGGCAGCAATCCCGCTGTGGAAAAGCCGCCGTCGACGGCCAGGATTTGTCCGGTCACAAAGCTCGACAGCCGCGGATCGAGCAGGAAGCAGGCGGCGCCGGCGACCTCGTCCGGCGTGGCGTAGCGGCGCTGCGGAACGTGCCGCAGCCAATTGGCACGGACCGTCTCCGAATGCATCTCCTTGACCATGGGCGTCTCAATCGGTCCCGGTGCGATGGCGTTGACCCGGATATGGTCCGGCGCCAATTCGGCGGCCATCACCTGGGTCAGGTTGACGACGCCGCCCTTGGATGCGCCATAGGCCGAACGCCCGACATTGCCGCGCAATCCCGAGACCGAGGCAATGTTGACGATGGCTCCTCCGCCATTGGTTCTCATGCGCCGCGCCACCTCGCGGGCCACCACGAAGGTTCCGACCAGGTTGATGTCGAGAATCTTGCGAAACAGCTCGACGCTGGTGTCGTAGAAACCGACGTCGCGCCCAATCCCGGCGGAATTGACCAGGCCGCGAAGCTCGCCGAAATCGCCGCAGCCCGCGTCGAGGCCGGCGATGACGCTGGCTTCGTCGGCGACGTCCATCTGGACAAATCGCGTCGCGTCGGCGCGGATACCTTCAACGCCGTCGCGCGCCAGCCGCAAAGCCTCGGCCGACACGTCGGCGATCAGCACCTTCCAGCCGTCGTGCAGCAGCGCCCGTGCGATGGCCAGGCCGATGCCCGACCCGCCGCCCGTCACCACCGTCACGCCTCGATCCGTCATGCTCGCTCCAAGCTGGTGCCGCGGACAGCCTGCACGATTGCCATCGATGCCGCAAATCAGTCAATGGCAGGCGTCAAGTAAAAGGCTGATGACCTGATCGGACGCGGTCACTATGATCGCGCCGCAAGGGCCCGGCCGTGAATGGGTTCAAGGGAGAACGTCCTATGGAAGTTTCGCGTCGTCTGCTGCTCAAAGCGTCTGCGGCCGCCACCGTCGCAGGCGCAATCGGCGCGCCTTATCTCGCGCGTGCCGGGCAGGCGGAATTTACCTTCAAGTTCGCCAACAACCTGCCCGACGCGCATCCCATGAACATCCGCGCCAAGGAAATGGCGGCGGCGATCAAGGCCGAAACCGACGGTCGCTTCGATTTGCAGATCTTTCCCTTCAATCAGCTCGGCTCGGACACCGACATGTTGAGCCAGATCCGCTCCGGTGGCGTCGAGTTCTTCACGCTGTCGGGGCTCATCCTGGCGACCCTGGTACCGGCCGCTTCGATCAACGGCATCGGATTTGCGTTCTCCGACTATGCGTCGGTCTGGAAGGCGATGGACGGCGAGCTGGGCGCCTTCATCCGCGGCGAGATCAACAAGGCCAATCTCGTGGTGCTGGACAAGATCTGGGACAACGGCTTCCGGCAGACCACCTCCTCCACGCATCCCATCAATTCGCCGGCGGATTTCAAGGGTTTCAAGATCCGCGTGCCGGTCTCGCCGCTGTGGACGTCGATGTTCAAGGCGTTCGACGCGGCGCCCGCCTCGATCAACTTCAACGAGGTCTACTCGGCGCTGCAGACCAAGGTGGTGGAAGGCCAGGAAAACCCGCTGGCCTTGATCAACACCGCCAAGCTCTACGAAGTGCAGAAATACTGCTCGCTCACCAACCACATGTGGGACGGCTACTGGTTCCTGGCCAACCGGCGCGCCTGGGACGGTTTGCCCGAAGACATCCGCAGCATCGTCACGAAGAATATTAACGCCGCGGCCGTTCGCCAGCGCGCCGATCTCGCAACCCTGAATGTGACCACCCGCGACGAACTCGCGGCCAAGGGTCTGGTGTTCAATCAGCCGGACACCGCGCCGTTCCGCGACAAACTGCGGCAGGCCGGCTTCTATTCCGAATGGAAGGGCAAATACGGCGAACAGGCCTGGTCGATCCTGGAAAACGCGGTCGGCAAGCTGGGGTAGGCCATGCACGCCGCGGATCTCGACATCGGCCCGAACGGCGGCATCGCGACAGTCGGAGACACCGGCGCCCGCTCCGGCCGGGAACGCGCACTCGCGGCCATCGAGATGGCGGTTGGCGCGCTGGTCGAAATCCCGGCCGCGCTGCTGGTGCTGGCCGAAATCGCCATTCTGTTCGC
This sequence comes from Xanthobacteraceae bacterium, assembly GCA_052326245.1. Taxonomy (GTDB): domain Bacteria; phylum Pseudomonadota; class Alphaproteobacteria; order Rhizobiales; family Xanthobacteraceae; genus Bradyrhizobium_A. Next base: position 9,391 of record JBKQQE010000652.1, read on the forward strand.
GGGGGTCGTCGCACGCTACGGCTTCCGCCGGCCGCTGATCTGGTCGGATGAACTGGCGTCGATCCTGTTTCTCTGGCTCGCCATGCTCGGCGCGGCGATCGCATTTCGGCGCGGCGAGCACATGCGCATGACCGCGCTTGTGGCGAGACTGTCGCCGGCGCGGCGGGCCTTTCTCGATCTCATCGGCACGGCCGCGGCGCTGGCATTTCTGGTCTTGATCGTCGGGCCGTCCTTTCAGTACGCCTACGAGGAAAGCTACATCACGACCCCTGCTCTGCAGATTGCCAACAGTTTCCGCGCCGCGGCGCTGCCGGTCGGCGTCGGGCTGATGGCGGTGTTCGCCCTGCTGCGGCTGGCGCGGGCGGGGCGCGGACCAGCGGTTCTGGCCGCCGTCGCCTGCGTCGCGGCCATCATGCTGGTGTTCTGGCTGGCCCAGCCCTGGCTGCGGCCGCTGGGCAATCTCAACCTGATCATCTTCTTTGTCGGCGTGGTCGGATTTGCGGTGTTCGCCGGGATCCCGATTGCGTTTGCGTTCGGCCTGTCGATCTTCGGCTATCTCGCGCTGACCACCCGCACGCCGCTGATGGTGCTGGTCGGGCGCATGGACGAGGGCATGAGCCATCTGATCCTGCTGTCGGTGCCGCTGTTCGTGTTTCTCGGCCTCTTGATCGAGATGACAGGCATGGCCCGCGCCATGGTCGCGTTTCTGGCGAGCCTCCTGGGGCACGTCCGCGGCGGGCTGCACTATGTCCTGCTGGGAGCGATGTATCTGGTATCCGGCATTTCCGGCTCCAAGGCGGCCGACATGGCGGCGGTGGCGCCGGTGTTGTTTCCGGAGATGAAGGCGCGGGGTGCGCGCCCCGGCGACCTGGTGGCGCTGCTGGCGGCCAGCGGCGCGCAAACCGAGACCATCCCGCCGAGCCTTGTGTTGATCACCATCGGATCGGTGACCGGCGTCTCGATCTCGGCACTGTTCACCGGCGGACTGCTGCCGGGACTGGTGCTCGCGGCGTTCCTGTCGGGGGTGGTGTGGTGGCGTTACCGACACGAGGACCTTCGCGACGTAAAAAGGGCTTCGCCCCGCGCCATCGGCCGCGCCCTCGTCGTCGCCCTGCCCGCAATCGCATTGCCGTTCGTCATTCGCGCCGCCGTGGTCGAGGGCGTGGCGACGGCGACCGAAGTTTCCACCATCGGCATCGTCTATGCGGCGCTTGCCGGAATTCTGGTCTATCGCCGCTTCGAGTGGCGGCGGCTGAGATCGATGCTGGCCGATACCGCCTGCCTTTCGGGAGCCATTCTCCTGATCATCGGGACAGCCACCGGGATGGCCTGGGGCCTGACCCAATCGGGATTTTCGCGCTCTCTCGCCGCCACCATGGCCGGCCTGCCCGGCGGCTCGCTCAGCTTCATCGTGGTCTCGATTGCCGCCTTCGTCGTCCTCGGCAGCGTGCTGGAAGGAATTCCGGCGATCGTCCTGTTCGGCCCGCTGCTATTCCCGATCGCGCACGCCGTCGGCGTCCACGAGGTGCACTACGCCTTGTTCGTGATCCTGGCGATGGGCATCGGCCTGTACGCACCGCCTTTCGGCGTGGGCTACTCCGCGGCCTGCGCCATCGGCCGGGTCGACCCGGCTGATGGCATCCGCCCGATCTGGGGCTACATGCTGGCGTTGCTGCTGGGGCTCCTGGTGGTCGCGGCGGTTCCTTGGATTTCGGTCGGTTTTCTATAAATCGAAATAATTTCAAAAGATTATCCTACATTGCGGACAGTCAATGTAATCGATCTGAAGTTCCGCTTCAGGTTTAAGAAAGGCAGCTAAGTGCAAGAACGATCGAATTGGAGGCAACGATGAGCAATCCGCAAGGGCCCTACAGTTTCGGCCTCGACAAGACGCCCGCCAATTATGTGCCGCTATCGCCGCTCAGCTTCCTGGCGCGCACCGCCGCCGTCTACCCGGACATGACCAGCGCGGTTTACGAAGATCGCGCCTTCACCTGGGCCGAAACCTACCAGCGCTGCCGCCGCGCGGCATCGTTCCTGAGCGCGCGCGGGGTGTCTCGCGGCGACACGGTCGCGACCATGCTGCCCAATATTCCCGCGATGAACGAGCTGCATTTCGCCGTGCCGATGACCGGCGCCGTGATCAACACGCTGAACACCCGGCTCGACGCCGCCGCCTTGGCGTTCATGCTCGACCACGGCGGCGCCAAGGTCGTGCTGGTCGATCCGGAATTTTCCGGCGTCGTGGCCGACGCGCTGACGCAGATGAAGGGCCGCAAACCGCTGGTGGTCGACGTCGCCGACGACGCCTTCACCGGGGGCCGCAAGATCGGCGAGATCGACTACGAGGCGGCTCTGGCCGCCGCCGACCCGGGCTTTGTCTGGTCGCATCCCGACGACGAATGGGACGCCATCGCGCTCAGCTATACGTCGGGCACCACGGGCGATCCCAAGGGCGTGGTCACCCATCACCGCGGCGCCTATCTCAACGCCGTCAGCAACGTGCTGGCCGGGAACCTGGGCCAGCACCCAGTCTATCTGTGGACGCTGCCGATGTTCCACTGCAACGGCTGGTGCTTTCCCTGGACCATCGCGGCCACCGCCGGCGTCAATGTCTGCCTGCGCAAGGTCGACCCCGCGAAGATCTTCGAGTTGATCACCCGCCACGGCGTCACCCACATGAGCGGGGCGCCGATCGTCTACAACACCCTCATCAATTCCCCCGGAGCCCCCCATGGCGGCACGGCGAAGCCGGTGGTCGGACTGATCGCGGGCGCTGCCCCGCCCGTGGCGGTTCTGGCTGGAGCCGAGAGCATCGGGATCAAGCTGACCCATGTCTACGGCCTGACGGAAGTCTACGGTCCTGCGGCCGTCTGCGCCGTCCAGCCCGGCTGGGACGACCTGCCGGTCGAGGAACGCGCCCAGCTCACCCGGCGGCAGGGCGTTCCCTACCCGCTGCAGGAGGCGGTGACCGTGCTCGATCCGCAGACCATGCAGCCGGTGCCGCGCGACGGCGAAACCATCGGCGAGGTCATGTTCCGCGGCAATATCGTCATGAAGGGCTACCTCAAGAACGCCAAGGCAACGCGCGACGCCTTCGCCGGCGGCTGGTTCCACACCGGTGACCTCGGCGTGCTGGACCATGATGGCTATGTCATCATCAATGACCGCTCCAAGGACATCATCATTTCCGGCGGCGAGAACATCTCGTCGGTCGAGGTCGAGGACGTGCTCTACAAGCATCCCGCGGTGCTGTTCGCCGCCGTGGTCGCCAAGCCCGATGCCAAGTGGGGCGAGGTGCCGTGCGCCTTCATCGAGCTGAAGCCCGGGGCGCAGGCGACAGAGGCCGACATCGTCGCCTATTGCCGCGAGCACCTGCCCGGGTTCAAGGCCCCGAAGGCCGTGGTGTTCGGCGAATTGCCGAAAACCTCGACCGGCAAGATTCAGAAATTCGTGCTGCGCAACCAGGTCGGCTCCGCGACCGCGATCTCCGCCTGATCAATCGCCGGAAAGCGGCAGGCGCATGCCGTCGTAGCCGGCAACGACATGGTCGGGAAGCCGGGCGCCGACCACGTCATAGTCGAGGTCCGCGTGCATGTTGGTCAGCACCGCGCGGCGCGGCTTGAAGCGCTCGATCCAGTCGAGCGCGTCATCGAGGCTGAAATGGCTCGGATGCGGCGCGTAGCGCAGCGCATCGATGATCCAGAGATCGAGGTTCTCGAGCGCCGGCCAGCTCTCGCGCGGAATATCGCTGACGTCGGGCGTATACGCCGCGTCGCCGATACGGTAGCCCAGCGCCGGAATATTGCCATGCTCCAGGATGAACGCGGAAAGCGTCAACTCGCCCCCCTTCCCGGCGATGCTGCGGCTCTCGCCGGCCTCGATCGAGTGGCTGGTCAGGATCGGCGGGTAGTCGCTGCCCGGCGGCGCGACGAAGCAGTAGGAGAACCGCAGCAGGATGTGGTCGGCGGTCGACTTGTTGAGATAGACCGGAATGCGCGCGCGCTGGTGCAGCACCACCGAGCGCAGATCATCGATGCCATGGGTCTGGTCGGCATGCTCGTGGGTGAGAAACGTCGCGTCGATGTGGTCGACCTCGGCGCCGATCAGCTGTTCGCGCAGGTCCGGCGAGGTATCGATCAGGACACGCGTGACGCCGGCGTCGGCCCGCTTCTCCACCAGCAGCGAGCAGCGCAGGCGGCGGTTGCGGGGATTGGCGGGGTTGCAGGCGCCCCAGCCCAGCGCCGGGCGCGGCACGCCGGCG
>JBKQQE010000653.1:0-9448 GCA_052326245.1 Xanthobacteraceae bacterium
TAGAGCGTGTCTAGCTCCGCGTCGTCATGCCCGCGCATGTCGCGCGCATCGACGTCTTCACACCAACGCAGCACGGAAGACGTGGATGGCCGGGAGACCTTAGTCCTAGCGATCCGTCAGAGACGGATCGCGCTGCCCGGCCATGACGAGTTCTCTGGCCTGAATTTGAGCCACCCTCTCAGGCAAACGTGACGTTCAGGTCCTTCAGGGGAACCGAGCGAATGCGCTTGCCGGTCGCCGCGAAGAACGCGTTCAGCACCGCCGGCGCGGCCACGCAGATCGTGGGTTCGCCCACCCCGCCCCAGAAGCCGCCGCTCGGCATTACGATCGATTCCACCTTCGGCATTTCGGCGATCCGCATCGAATTGTAGGTGTCGAAATTCTGCTGCTCGATGCGGCCGTCCTTCACGGTGATTCCCCCGTAGAACAGCGCCGACAGGCCGTAGACGAAGGAGCCGGCGACCTGGCGCTCGATCTGCGCCGGGTTGACGGCATGGCCGGGATCGGTAGCCGCGACCATGCGATGCACCTTGATCTTGCTGTTCTCGCTGACGGAAATCTCGACCGCCGCGGCGACATAGCTGGCATATCCCATGTGCTGGGCGATGCCCCGGTAGATGCCCTTTTCCGGTGGCGTCCCCCAGCCGATCTTCTCGGCCACCGCATTGAGCACGCCGAGGTGCTTGGGGTGATTGGCCATCAGCTTGCGGCGGAATGCGAGCGGGTCCTGGTTCGCCGCCTGCGCCAGCTCGTCCATGAAGCATTCGAGATAGATCGCATTCTGGTTGATGTTCACCCCGCGCCAGAAGCCGGGCGGTACGTGCGGATTGCGCATCGCATGTTCGATCAAGAGGTTGGGCACCGCATATCCGATCGCGGCGTCGCCGCTCGCGGCTAGCCCCGCGAACGTCGCCGGGTCCATGCCCTTCACCAGGGCTTCCGGACGCTGATAGGTCAGGATCGACTGTCCCGAGATCCGGACGCGCAGCGCGGTCAGGTTGTTGTCGGCGTCGAAGGCGCCGGTCATTTTGCACTGCGTAACAGGGTGGTAACGGCCCTGCGTCATGTCCTCTTCGCGCGACCACAACAGCTTGACCGGCGTGCCGGGCATTTTCCTCGCGATCGCCACCGCCTGGCCGACAAAGTCAGAGTTGCCGCGGCGACCGAAGCCGCCGCCCAACATCAGCTTGTGAACGTCGCATTTGTCGGCCGGCAATCCGGATTCCTTGACCACCATGTTGAACGCGGCCTCGCCGTTCTGCGTCCCGGTCCAGACCTCGCACCGATCGCCGGTGAACAGCGCCGTGGCGTTCATGGGCTCCATGGTGGCGTGGTTCTGATAGGGATAGTTGTAGGTCGCCTGCACCGTCCTGGCGGCCTTGGCGATCGCGGCCTTGGCGTCGCCGTTCTGGTTGCCGACGAAGGCCGGCTGGGCGTCGTCCAGTCCCTCCGCCAGCCACCTTCCGATGCTTTCGCTGGTGACCGTGGCGTTGTCGCCTTCGTCCCAGACCACCTTGAGCGCGTCCAGCGCGGACTTGGCGTGCCACCAGGTATCGGCGACGACGGCGACCGCATAGTCGCCGACCTTCACCACTTTCTTCACGCCCTTGGCGCCGGCGATGCTGGCTTCGTCGAAGCTCTTCAGCTTGCCGCCGAACACCGGGCAGGCCTTGATCGCGGCGTTGAGCATGCCGGGAAGCTTGACGTCGATGCCGTAGACCATCTTGCCGGTGGTCTTGTCGACGGTGTCGAGCCGTTTCAGGCTCTTGCCCGCAATGGTCCAGTCCTTCGGGTCCTTGAGCGTGACATCGCGCGGCGGCTGCAGCTTCGCCGCGGCCTCCGCCACCTTGCCGTAGGTCACCGAGCGGCCCGACGGCGCATGGGTGATGACGCCGCGCGAGACGCTGCATTCCGCCACCGGGACCTTCCATTCATTGGCCGCGGCCTCAATCAGCATCAGCCGTGCCGCGGCGCCGCCCTTGCGGACATAGTCCTGCGAACCGCGAATGCCGCGGCTGCCGCCGGTGGAAAAATCGCCCCATGGCCGCTTGCGCGCCGCGCTCTGGCCCGGCGTCGGATATTCCGTGGTGACCCTGGTCCAGTCGCATTCGAGCTCTTCGGCGACGAGCTGGGCGAGGCCCGTGAGCGTGCCCTGGCCCATTTCCGAGCGGGCGATGCGGATCACGACGGTGTCGTCGGGCCGCACCACGACCCAGGCATTGATCTCAGGGGTGCCGTCGGCGGCGCGGACCGCGGCGGGGCCGCCGCCCGGCAGATCGAATCCGATGGCGAGGCCGCCACCGACAGCGGCGGCGCCGATCACGAAAGCGCGGCGGCTCAGTCTGGGCATGTGGGTCATGGCGCTCTCCTCAAGCCTTCGCGGCCGCGTGAATCGCTTCGCGCACCTGCTGGAAGGTGCCACAGCGGCAGATGTTGGTGACGGCTCCGTCGATGTCGGCATCCGACGGCGTCGGCTTGTCCCGCAACAGTGCGGCGACGGCCAGGATCATGCCGCTCTGGCAGTAGCCGCATTGCGGGACGTCGTTGTCGACCCACGCCTGCTGCACCTTGTGCAAGGCGCCATTGCTGGCGAGGCCTTCGATCGTGACGATCGGCTTGCCGGCGACGTCGCCGACCTGGACCGAGCAGGAGCGCGTGGCGGCGCCGTCGATCAGCACCGTGCAGGCACCGCATTGGGCGATGCCGCAGCCGTATTTGGTGCCGGTGAGCCCGGCATTCTCGCGGATCGCCCACAGCAGGGGCGTCTCCGGTTCGACGTCGAGTTCGAACGCCTTGCCGTTGATGGTGAGCGCGATCATCGTTGTTCCCCCTTGGCGGCGCCGGTTTGATGTCCCGGCTATGCTGGCGGCCCGCATGCTGTTGCGGTCCGCCCTCAAACTCAAATCAAGAATTTGCGTCCGCAGATCTGCCTTGCAAATCCGCACGGTATCATTCGATGGCCATCGAAGGGAGGCGGCGAGGTGCAGAGGTCAGGGCGCCAGCAGCACCTGCCGGCAGGCGGCGGGCAGGTCGGCGAGTGTCAGCGGCGGCGCGGGCCTGGGCGGCGTGACCGGCGGCTTGGGATGCAGGACCGCGTCGGTGAACCAGTAATCCAGCTCGTGTCCACAGCCCTCGGAGGCGCCCGGTGGCTCCTGCGGCTTGCAGGCGACGCTCCCGGACGGACACTTCATGCGGATATGAAAATGATAATCATGCCCGGACCACGGGCGCACCTTGGCAAGCCAGCTGCGGTCGCCGCGGGCCTCGCGGCACAGCGCCTTCTTGATCGCGGCGTTGACGAAGATGCGCTCGACCTGCGGCTCCTCGGCGGCGGCGCGGATCACCGCCTGATTCCGGGGCGTCCACACGGTGGGATCGATATCGCGGCGGCTTGCGGCCACCATGTTGGTGGCCGACATTTCCTCGCGCTCGTTGCGCGACAGCGTCCGGTTCGGCATCGGGGTCAGCCAGATGTCGGCGTCCAGCCCGACCTGGTGGCTGGCGTGGCCGGTGAGCATCGGGCCGCCGCGCGGCTGCGACATGTCGCCGACCAGAATTCCGGGCCAGCCGGCCGCGGCCCGCACCCTGGCCGACAGCCGCTGCAGCAGCTTGACCAGCTCCGGATTGCCCCAGTTGCGGTTGCGCGACAGCCGCATTACCTGCCAGGTTTCGCCGTCGATCGGCAGCGCCTGGCCGCCCGCCAGACAACCCTTGCCGTAAAACCCGATCGACTGCGGCGGCAGCTCGGCCGGCAGCAACTTGCGGCCGAACAGCTCCTTGGCCGCGAGCTTCGGATCGTCCGGGTTGGCGAGCGGCGGCAACGGCTTCGGGTCCAGGGTGCCCTTGTCCTGTGCGGCAGCGGCGGCGGCGAAGGCAATGGGAAGGGTGAGGGCGAGAATCAGGCGACGGATCGGCATGCCGCGACCATAGCGCAACTGTGCCGCGTGGACGATCGATCCGGCGGGCGGGCGCGCCGCTGTTCCAGCGGCCGCCCCCGCCCTGCCCCCGAACGGGACTGCCATTAAAAGCATCAATTGCGTGACCCCTGGGCGTATTGCCGGGCGCGGGGAACTTTGAGTTGCATTTTCCGATCGGATTTCGGTGCGAGCATACTGTTTTTTCAGACATTTGTCGCAAAACCCCAACTGCAGGATGCATCCGTGAGGCGTAAGGAATGCCGACCAAGCGGTCGACCGCAAATCGCGCGAAGCGACGCAAGGTGCAATCGCCCGCGCTCAGCCGGCCGCCCCGGAGAGCCGCGGCGAAAGTCGTCGCGCCCCCTCATCGGGTGCCGGCCACGCCGGACGATGTTCGGCGCATGCGCCTGGCGGCACAGACCGCGCTGGACGAGGCCAACCGCGCCCACGAGCGGCTGCGCGAAGCCATCGATCTGCTGCCGGAAGGCATTGTGTTTCTCGATGCCGAAGGCCGCTATATCCTCTGGAACAAGAAATACGCGGAATTCTATCGCCGCAGCGCCGACCTGTTCGCGCCCGGCGTCCGGCTCGAGGACACGCTGCGGATCGGCGTCGCGCGCGGCGACTATGTCGAGGCCAGGGGCCGCGAGGAAGAGTGGCTTGCCGAGCGCCTCACCCAGCTGCGCCAGCCCGATGGCCAGCGCCACGAACAGCAGCTCGCCGACGGCCGCTACATCCTGATCGAGGAGCGCCAGACCAGCGACGGCGGCGTCATCGGCCTGCGGGTCGACATCACCGAAATGAAGCAGCGCGAGGCTTCGTTTCGCCTGCTGTTCGAGGGCAATCCGGTTCCGATGATCATCTGCAATCCCGATGACGCCAGGGTCGTGAGCGCCAACGAGGCGGCCTCCACCCACTACGGCTATGACCGCTCGGAATTCGAGACCCTGTCGCTGCGCGACCTCCAGGCCTTCGACGCCGACCTGCCCTGGCGCGGCGACGTCGCCGACGAAGAGGGGGCGGCGCGCACCTGGAAGCACGTCATGGCCGACGGCAGCCTGATCGACATCGCCATCTATGCGCGGACCCTGACCTATGACGGCCGCGCCGCGGTGCTGCTGGCCCTGATCGACATCACCGAACGCAAGCGCGCCGAGGCGCGGCTGAGCTTCGTGGCGCAGCACGATGCGCTCACCGGCCTGCCGACGCGCATGCTGCTGCGGCGGCGGATCGACGAGGCCTTGTCGCGCGGGCGCCGCTCCGGTGACAAGGTGGCGCTGTTGCTGCTCGACATCGACAATTTCAAGATGATCAACGACACGCTCGGGCACGATATCGGCGACGAGCTGCTGCGCAACGTCACCCGCCGCGTGCGCTCGTCGCTGCGCGAGGACGATGCCATTGCCCGGCTGGGGTCCGACGAGTTCGCGATCGTGCAGTCCCCGGTCAGCCGGCCCGAGGACGTGGTGCTGCTGGCGAAGCGGATCATCGACGCGGTCAGCCATCCCTACCTCTTCAACGGCCAGTCCGTCGTCGTCGGCGCGAGCATCGGCATCGCGATGGCGCCCGGTGACGGCGAGGATTCCGACAACCTGCTGAAGAGCGCGGACATGGCGCTGTCACGGGCCAAGCGGGACGCGCGCGGCGGCTTCAGCTTCTTCGAGAAGGGCATGGACGCCGGCGCCCAGGCCCGCCGGCGCATCGAATCCGACCTGCGCGCGGCCATCGACGACGACATCCTGCAACCCTATTACCAGCCGCTGGTCGACCTGCGCAGCGGACGCATCACCGGCTTCGAAGCGCTGGCGCGCTGGCCGCATCCCGAGCGCGGCATGATCCCGCCGGCCGAATTCATCCCGGTGGCCGAGGAAACCGGCCTGATCGGCGCGATCGGCGGCCGCATCCTGCGTCACGCCTGCCGCGACGCGGCAACCTGGCCGGACGAGGTGCGGGTCGCGGTCAACCTGTCATCGCTGCAGTTTCGCGCCGGCAATCTGCTGTCGGTGGTGATGGATGCGCTGCGGCTATCCGGGCTCGCGGCGAAGCGGCTGGAGCTGGAAATCACCGAGACGGTGCTGCTCGACAAGAGCGACGAGGTGATCGCGACGCTGCATGCGCTGCGCGCGCTCGGCGTGCGGATCTGCATGGACGATTTCGGCACCGGCTATTCCTCGTTGAGCTATCTGCGCAGCTTTCCGTTCGACAAGATCAAGATTGACCGCTCGTTCGTCCACGACCTCGGCGCCAACCGCGACGCCCAGGCGATCGTTCGCGCCATCGTCAGCCTCGGCAAGGGGCTGGGGGTGACGATCACGGCGGAGGGCGTCGAGACCGAGGCCGAGCTGATCTGCCTGCGCGACGAGGGCTGCCACGAAGGCCAGGGCTTCCTGTTCAGCAAGGCGCGGCCGCATGACGAGATCGTGCAGCTCCTGAACGCGCAGCGACTGGCGCGCGGCCACGCCATGCTGACCACCGAGCCGGTGCTGGTGGCGTAGCGTCCCTCTGAGTCATGCGCGAGCTTGACCCGCGCATCCACACTTTGGTCCACCTGTTTCGATGTGCTGCATGATCATAGCCTGTTTTGATCCCTAGTGGCCTAATTCGATTTTGGCAGTGGCCTAGTTTTGATTTGGGGTTAGCCATATGGACAGGGTTATTTTCATTGTCGCTCTCGTGCCATGGACGATCGCCATGTGGGCAATGTTCATGATGATCGTCACAGCTCTCAAGAACGAGCGCCCCAACTTTGGATGGCTCTTTGGCGGCTCTTTTATGCGCGCAAGCTACAATCGGAAATATTTTCGGATTTTTGTGATATCCATTCTGGTAGACGTTGGCTTCGTGGCCTTGGTCAATATGCTGTTTTTAATGGGATGGCTGAAGCTTTAGGCCGCCTCACTTAGCGGACATGCCGGTGGGCGCGTTTTGATGTCTGCTTCCGAAGGCAATGAGGAGATCGCCCAGCTGTATCGGGAGGGGCAGATTTGCGAGCACACGCCCTAAAGCGAATTTGAAGGCTCTCAAAGCATCTCTTCCTTCGTCATGGCCGGGCTTGTCCCGGCCATCCACGTCTTTCTTTGCTGAGCTGCCGTGAAGACGTGGATGCCCGGCAGACCTTAGTCCTAGCGATCCGTCGAAGACGGATCGCGCTGGCCGGGCATGACGGGTAACATAACAAAGGCTTGAATTTTGTTAGCTGCAGACCCTCAACTATCCACCTTGAGCGCGGCGATGAAGGCTTCCTGCGGGATGTCGACCTTGCCGAACTGCCGCATCTTCTTCTTGCCTTCCTTCTGCTTCTCCAGAAGTTTGCGTTTGCGCGTGATGTCGCCGCCGTAGCATTTCGCGGTGACGTCCTTGCGCAGCGCGCGCACGGTCTCGCGCGCGATCACCTTGCCGCCGATCGCCGCCTGGATCGGGATCTGGAACATGTGCGGCGGAATCAATTCCTTCATCTTCTCGACCATGGCGCGGCCGCGGCCCTCGGCGCGGGTGCGGTGCACCAGCATCGACAGCGCGTCGACCGGCTCGTTGTTGACCAGGATCTGCATCTTCACCAGATCGGCCGGCTTGTAGTCGGTGAGGTGATAGTCGAACGACGCGTAGCCCTTCGACACCGACTTCAGCCGGTCGTAGAAATCGAACACCACCTCGTTGAGCGGCAGCTCGTATTTCACCATGGCGCGGGCGCCGATATAGGTCAGCTCCTTCTGGTTGCCGCGGCGGTCCTGGCACAGCTTCAGCACGCTGCCGAGATAGTCGTCCGGCGTCAGGATGGTGGCCTCGATCCACGGCTCCTGGATCTCGGCGATCTTGACCACGTCCGGCATGTCGACCGGATTGTGGATCTCGATCTCGGTGCCGTCGGTCAGCTTCATCTTGTAGATCACCGACGGCGCGGTGGCGATCAGGTTGAGGTTGAACTCGCGCGACAGCCGCTCCTGGATGATTTCGAGATGCAGCAGGCCGAGAAAGCCGCAGCGGAAGCCGAAACCGAGCGCCGCGGACGTCTCCATTTCATAGGAAAAGCTGGCGTCGTTGAGCCTGAGCCGGCCCACCGCCGCGCGCAACGCCTCGAAGTCGGCCGCGTCGGCGGGAAAGAGCCCGCAGAACACCACCGGCTGCGCCGGCTTGAAGCCCGGCAGCGCTTCCGCCGTAGGATGCTTGTCGTCGGTGAGGGTGTCGCCGACGCGGGTGTCGGCGACTTGCTTGATCTGCGCGGTGATGTAGCCGATCTCGCCGGGGCCGAGCTCGGCGACCTCGGTCATCTTGGGGCGGAAGACGCCGATGCGATCGACGTCGTAATGCGCGTCCGCGCCCATCATGCGGATGCGCATGCCCTTCTTGAACACCCCGTCGATGACGCGCACCAGCACCACGACGCCGAGATAGGCGTCGTACCAAGAATCGACCAGCAGCGCCTTCAACGGCGCCGTCTCGTCGCCCTTGGGCGGCGGCAGGCGGTGGACGATCGCCTCCAGCACGAGATCGACGTTGAGGCCGGTCTTGGCCGAGATCGGCACCGCCTGCGACGCGTCGAGGCCGATAACGTCCTCGATCTGCTGCTTGATGCGCACGGGCTCGGCGGCGGGCAGGTCGATCTTGTTGAGCACCGGCACGATCTCGTGGCCGGCGTCGAGGGCGTGATAGACGTTGGCGAGCGTCTGCGCCTCGACCCCCTGGCTGGCGTCGACCACCAAGAGCGAGCCCTCGCAGGCGGCCAGCGAGCGCGACACCTCGTAGGCGAAGTCGACGTGGCCGGGCGTGTCCATCAGGTTGAGGATGTAGGTCTGGCCGTCCTTGGCCTGGTATTCGAGGCGCACCGTCTGCGCCTTGATGGTGATGCCGCGCTCGCGCTCGATGTCCATGGAATCGAGCACCTGCTCGACCATGTCGCGCGCCGCCACCGTCCCCGTCTCCTGAATCAGCCGGTCGGCGAGCGTCGACTTGCCGTGGTCGATATGGGCGACGATGGCGAAGTTGCGGATGTTTTCAATTCGGTGGGCGGTCATGGCGCGGGGGATAGCAGGGCGGGCGGGCGAAGGGAACGGGGTTCCGCCACCGGCAAGACCATTCCCTGTATGTCGGAGGCGCGCATGGTGCGATCGCGAGCGCGCTTCGACGCCGATTATGAGCGGCTCGCCGCCTCATTTCCGCAAGTTGAGACAAAATGGCCTGTAATTTCACTTCGACCAGCCTAAACGATGCGCCTTCATGGCGCAAACCAAGAACAATCGATCGCGGTCGATGCAACAATAGAGGCGCTCTTCGAAAACGTCGCTTCAATTACCCTTCGATACCTTACGCTTTCCATTTCGCCAGATATTGGGAATAGCCGCTTTTCCATTCCGGCCCGCCAAAGTTTCCGCCGCTTTCATGGACAATCCCCAAAGGTATGGTCCCGGCCGGGAGATTTCTTTGCTCAAACTGTCGGCAAAGGTCCATATCATAAAAATGGAATTTGAAATTCTCATCGAACTTAATTCCATTCTCTACCAACGTTCTTTTCTTGGTCGCCAACAGAACGCCAT
>JBKQQE010000654.1:0-2755 GCA_052326245.1 Xanthobacteraceae bacterium
GGTGAACTCGCCGTTGTTGGACAGTGGCGTGACGGTGCCGATGTCCGGCGACGATGCTGCCGCCGCCGCCAGCCGGTCGATGAAGCCGGCGGGGACGATGGTGTCGGCGTTGAGCAGGATCACGTCACCGGTCGCGACCTCGCTGAGCGCGCGGTTGACGGCGCCGACGAAGCCGAGATTGCTGGCATTGTGCAGGACCTGCAGATGCCGGTGGTGCCTGAATTCGTCGAGCAGGGTCCGGATCCGCGGATCGGGGCTGGCATCGTCGACGATGATGACGCGGTGCCGACCGCTTCTGTCGAGCTGGCCGAGCAAGCTCTGCAGGCAGGCCCTGGTGGCGCGGACATCGCCATAGACCGGAACGACGACGCTCACGCGGATGTCCGTGCCGGCCGGGGCCGTGCCGGGCCGGCCCGGCGCCGTGGGCGCGCGGGCGATGGCGGTGCGGACCGCGGCGATGATGCCGCCATCTTTCTCGACCGAAACCACCTGCGGCTCCGTGGCCGCCGGCCTCGGCACCTCGAAGGCGACCGCGTGGCCGAGCGCGGCGGCGAGCGGATGCGCGGGGTCGGCCTGCAGCAGCGTGTCGACGCGGCAGCTCGCGCCGACCACGGAAAGGCGGACCGGGCCGTCGTCGCGCCACGCCGCCCAGCCCTCGATCGCAGCGCCGTGAACCTCGACCCGGGCCACCGCGATCTCGCCGGCCGCGCGCAGCAGCAAGATGGCTTGCTCGAGAATCCGCGGGTCGTGCTCGCAGGCGATCAGCGTGTTCGCGGCCGCGCGCTGCGGGCGCCCTTTCGCCCAGGCGAGCATGCGGCGGTTGGCGGCGAGATCGCCGGGCGCGATCGCCAGCGCCGCGGCGAGATCGTCGATCGCGGCGGCCCGATCGCCCATGCGATCGAGCGCCTCGGCCCGCAGCACGTAGCTGTGGGGCTCCGGCCACGGCCGGATCCGGCAGCGCCGGTCGGCCAGGCGAAACGCCGCCGTCGCATCGCCGCGCTCCAGCGCCCGCGCGCACGCAAGCTCCAGCGCCTGATGATGCGGCTCGCCGAGACGCCCGAGGTGATGCGATGTCACGGCAGCGGACCCACTCTCTCTATGGAGGCCCGGGCGGGCCGTCGCCCGGTCGCGGCATCACTGCAGCAGGCCTTGCGCGGCGGGCGAACGGAACACCCGCACGCGGCCCGAGGCCTTGGTCTTGATCGCCGGTGCGCGCACGGGCGCAAGCGGCGCGTGGACCTCGTCGAGGCGAAGCCGGAAGCCGACCAGCGGCTCGCGCCGCGTCGGGCCCGACATCTCGACCTGCGCGCCGCTCATCCGCTGCACCGGCGCGCCGAGAAACACCGCCTCGGCGGTGAGCCGGAACCCGGACGCGCCCGCCCCGGTCAGTTCGAGCGTGAGGCCGACGATCGGCAGCGCCCGGCCCCGCGTGCCGGCATAGTCGCCGAGCTGCATCACCTGGCCCGATACCGCGTGCGGCCGCGCCAGCCTGACCGAATAGCGAATGTCGATGTCGTCCGGCTTGCCCGGCCAGTCGATCGAAATCCCCTCGACCCGCGCCGGCGCCACCGGTCCGGCGATCCATTCGTCGGCGCGCACCGTGACGTCGCCGATGCCGGCGACATGGCCGCGCACCGCGAGCCGCCGCGGATCGACCCCGACGTGGCCGGCCGACCGCGCGACCGCCGGCTGGCGCGCCGGCACCGCCGCCTTACCCTGGCTCAGGGTCTCGATCTTGAGCGACGCCGCGGTCGAGCCGCCGTCCTCGATCGCCGTCACCTCGACGAACAACTGTCCCGGCGCGGTGGCGCGCACCACCAGGCACGACCCCGGCTGCCACAGCACCGCGTCCTGATGATCCGGATTCAACACAAGTTCGATATTGTTGCGGTGTTTGGGATTTACCAGGATTCGTATTTTCGGCGGGCGCTTGTCGTCGTCGGCGGTGGCGTAGCGCAGCAGCAGCAGCCCCGCGTCGACGTCCAGCACCTTGCTTTGCTTGCCTCGTTCCAACTCAGCTTTCATGTCAGCCCGCCGCGGTTCGCGTTTCTCGATGGCCGCGACGCTACGATGCATCTGTCTATCCCGGGTTAATCGCAGTTAAATGATTTTCGAGACTTGATGGCCGTAGCCGCGCGCGAGCATCGCGGCGGCGACCGATGCAGCGGGTTCGAATAAAAATGAACGTATTGTTCGTGCACAACAACTTCCCGGCGCAGTTCGGCCACCTGGCGCGGGCGCTGGCGCGACAACGCGGCGTGCAGGTGGCGGCGATCGGCGCGCGCTCCTCGCGCGACATCGAGGGCGTGCGGCTGGTGCGCTATGCGCTCGCCGATATCGACGTCTCGAATTCGCATCCGTTCGCCCGCCGCTTCGATCTCGAATGCCACCGCGCCGAGCAGGTGCTGTACGCGCTGACGACGCTGAAGTCGTCCGGCTTCGTCCCCGACGTCATCGTGGCGCATCCGGGATGGGGCGAGGCGCTGCCGATCCGCACCATCTTCCCGCGCGCCCGCCTGATCGTCTATTGCGAGTTCTTCTACGGCAATCTCGACCGCGACGTCGGCTTCGATCCGGAATTCGCCCCCATCGGCGTCGACGGCAACGTGGCGCTGCAATTGAAGAACGCCGCGACGCTGCTGGCGCTGTCGGAATGCGACGCCGGAATTGCGCCGACGGCGTGGCAGCGCTCCACCTTCCCGGGCATCTTCCACGACAAGATCGCGGTGCTGCACGAAGGCGTCGACACCGAGAC
>JBKQQE010000655.1:0-3314 GCA_052326245.1 Xanthobacteraceae bacterium
AAAACCGGCGGCCGTCAGCGCGTTTAATATTAAGCTTCATTTAATAATTTTATCGTCGATTGCGGACCCAGGCAGCAATCCGACTCCAAGAACCGCAGCATTTTAACTCCGGGAACCCGCGGCACGAATCAAATCAAGACGGTGGGGCGATGCTGTCGCCAAGCAGGGCGACCGTCGGCTTGCTGGTCAAGCCCAGGATCGCGAGCGGCCGAAACATTAGATCATGATGCGATTAGATCGAATCGCATCATGATCCCATCTCTTTGTTTGAGCATGGTCTTTTCGGAAAACCGGTTTCCACTTTTCCGGATCATGCTCCAGCAGGGCCCGCACGAATAGAAATAGTCCAGTTTCGCCGCCTTTCCCGGCCGGCGCCGGCGGCATCCCGATCGGGCCACCAGACGCATCGGGGAGCGGCCCGAGACTCCCACACCGTTAAATCCTGAATAATGCATTTAATTTTCCTGGAGCAACCAATTCACCGAAAAGCGGCGGGGACGTATCGTCGGCGCGGAACACCGCATATCCCCCGCGTTCCGCTCGCAGGAGCCCGCCGTAACGGATCTTTAAGCGCTGCGACCTAGCATTGGAGCGAGGCGAGGGAGAGCGCGGCGTGCCCCAGATCTGGATGACATACGAAGAACTCGGGGCATTGATCGACACCGACGCGGTTACCGCGCGCGCGAAAGCGGCCGCGATGCCGCTCGATCGCCGCAGGAGCTACGACGGCTATACCCGCGTCAAGCTCAATGCGAGGCTCTCCGAGGTTTTCCTTGATCGCGTGGCACGGAAGTGGCTCGACCGCGAGATCGCCTCCTGTGCGGCGGATCTGTTCGCGGTGCGCGAGCGGATGGCGGCGCGTCCGGCCGAGACGGAGCAGGCGCCTGCCTTGCTGACCGGCTGAGCCGGACCAGGGAAATCCATCGCGCCATCGGCGCCGACCTGCCAGCACACCGGTACAAGGCACGGGCAGATGCACGCCGCGTCAGCGGCGCGGTTGCGGCACCCATTCGACGGCCAGTCGCTGCGCGGTGATAATTTGTTCCGGCGACATCTTGAACGCAACGGCATTGCGGATCTTGGTGAAATTCTCGCGGTCGCGACGCGACGCATGCCCTGCGGCCAGGTTGAGCCACTTATGGGCCAGGATGAAGTCGCGCGGCACGCCAAGCCCCTTGTCGTACATCAGCCCGAGCAGGTATTGCGCGCGGCTGTCGCCCTGCTCGGCCGCGCGAAGGTAGAGGTCCACGGCCACCTCGTAGGACTGGGGCACGCCGATCCCGTTGGCATAGTCGAACCCAAGCCGCGTCGCGGCCGCGGCATTGCCGTAGCGCGCCAGTGGCATCAGCCTCGTTGCCGACCGCATCGCCGGACTGGCGGATTGGCCGGCACCCCATGCCGGAGCCAGCTCGGCCGCGCGAACGGCGCACGGTGCCCCGAGATGGAGCCCCGTCAACGCCAAGGCAATCGGCAACAACTTTCGCACGCGCAACCAACCCCGGCAAACCGGCCGCATCGACCCAACGGGCATTGAACCGGGCTGCGGTCCGTCGCTCCCCAAGTCGATGCGCCTGCGACACTGTTTCAAGGCTATTGATCCATCATTTCAGGACGACGACAAACCGGGGAAGATCGGCGCGGTTTCGATGAGCCAGCCCAGCCAGATCGATGGCGCGAAGAACAGGCCGAACGGCAGGCGGTGGCGCGCCTGGATCGTGTGCCCAAACGCCAGCTGCCTGAACAGAACCGTCGACAGCGCCGCGAGTGCCGCGATTTCGATGGCGACCGGCATCGTGAGCCATGACAGCCATACGCCCGCGACCCCCGCCAGCTTGACGTCGCCAAGGCCGATGCCTTCGCGATGCCTCAGCCACCGGTATGCCACGCGAAATCCCCAAAACAACAGCGCGAGCAGCGCGCCCCGCGAGGCGGCAGCCAGCAGCGAGCCCGCCATTTCGTCCGACCCGCAGATCGCGGCGTGACACAGTCCGAGAACCAGCGCCATTGCCGACAGCTCGTTGGGGATGACGAAATGGCGCGCATCGATGGCGGCGATCAACACCGCCACGAGAGCGAGACCGGCACCAAGAAGTCCGCACCCGTCAGGCGCCGCTAAGAGGCTCGCGACAGTGCCGCAGAGGCCGGCGGCGACGAGGACGACGCGGTTGGTCGGCCGTCGCGCCGAGCTGCGGCAAAGCCGCAGCAATCGCGACATCCGCAGGGCGATTGGCCGGCTGTCGGTTGCCACGCTTGCCACCCGCCCCGATCCCGCGCGCGGACGTATCACCGCCATCCCGTTGGCGTAATGGATTGAGCAGTCGATCCGAGCGAACCGCGCAATTTGCTGCGCAATTCCTCGGCAACGTAGTGGGCATCGGTCCCGTCGCGGATGATCTGCGGACGGATGAAGATAATCAATTCTGTCCGCGCCGCGGAGGTATTGGTGTTGGTGAGCATGTCGCCGATGGCTTCGATTTTGTCGAGCCCTGGAACGCCGGACCGGTCGGAATTTTTCTGTTCGCTGATGAGGCCGGCCAGCAACACGGTCTGGCCGCTTGCCACCGAGATGGAGCTTTTGACCTTGCGTTCCGAGACGGTCGGCGTCAGCGAAGCAGCGGTCGCGGCGGTGACCTGACTGATCTCCTGCTCGATGTCGAGCCGGACAGTCCCATTGACATTGATGCGCGGCACCACGCGCAGGATGATGCCGGTGTTGCGGTAGTCGATCGAATTCACGACCGTGCTGCTGGAGCTGGTGGTCGCGTTCAGCACGTTGGCCGTGCCCGTGGAGACCGGAACCGAGTCGCCGATCTGCAATGTCGCAACCTGATTGTCGATGACGACGATGGAGGGATTCGTCAACACCTTGACTGTCGTCACGTCGTGCAGCGCATTGAGGATGAAGCTGGGATTGGCTTCCGAGCCGACGAGAAAATTGAAGCCAGGCAGCGTACGGCTGATCAGCGTGTTGGCTAGCTGGCCGGCCGCGTTGACGGCTGCCCCCGCCCCGGAAGTCGCGGTTGAATTCGCCGCGGAACCGACGTCGGGCTTCAATCCGACATTTCTGCTCTGCAAGTAGAACTGAACACCGTAGTTCAATGTATCGTTGAGCGTAACCTCGGCGACGGTGGCATCAAATGCGACCTGCAGCGGCGGCCGGTCGACCTGATGAAGCGTTTGTTCGATGATCTGGTAGTTTTCCTGGTTAGCGTAAATCAGCAGCGCGTTGTTGACGATGTCGGGGGTAATCCGCACGCCCTGCAGCACCGCCTGCTGGCTGGCGCCGTTTCCCCCTGCGCCACCGAGGCCTCCAC
>JBKQQE010000656.1:0-3084 GCA_052326245.1 Xanthobacteraceae bacterium
GTCGAAGACGGATCGCGCTGCCCGGCCATGACGGAAGGATGGATCAACTCAGCCAGGAAATGCCCTAGCGACCGATCATGCCTTCGGACGGAACGGCAGCGCCTCGCCTTCGAGCTTGCGCAGGCCCGGCTCGCGCCGTTCCAGCCACCAGCCATATTGCTTCGGCCAGGAACCGAACACGGTCTCGCGCTGACCCGACAGCGCCAGCTCGGCGTGCAGCGGCCAGTTCGGATCGAACAGGGCCTCGCGCCCGACCGCGACGAGATCGGCCTCGCCCTTCGCGACGATGTCTTCGGCCTGCCGGGGATGCAGGATCAACCCGACCGCCATGGTGGCGATGCCGGCCCGCTCGCGAACCGCCGCGGCGAACGGCACCTGGAAGCCATAGCCGCGCGGCAGCCGCGCCGCCGTCGCCGAGCCCATCAGGCCGCCAGAGGAACAATCGATCAGGTCGACGCCGCGGGACTTGGCCTCGCGCGCGAAAGCGATGGTGTCCTCGAGCGTCAGCCCGCCGTCGATGCCGTCGACCGCCGAGACGCGAACGAACAGCGGCTGGCCGGCCGGCCAGGCGGCGCACACCGCCTCGATGATTTCCAGCGGGAAACGCATCCGCCCTGCCCGGTCACCGCCGTAGCCGTCGGTGCGGCGATTGGACAGCGGCGACAGGAATTCATGCAGCAGGTAGCCGTGGGCGCAGTGCAGTTCGACGATCGCGAAGCCGGCGTCGCGCGCGCGCCGCGCCGCCGTGGCGAAGGCGTCGCGCAACGCGGCGAGGCCGCCGGCATCGAGTTCGTGCGGCACCAGCCAGCCCTCGTCCATGGCGATCGGGCTCGGCGCCACGATCGGCCAGGGCCGGTCGCCGCGGGTGATGTCCTCGGCCGTCAGCGCCGCGTTGCCGTACCAGGGCCGCTGCATGCTGGCCTTGCGGCCGGCATGGGCCAGCTGGATCGCCGGCACCGCGCCGTTGCTGCGCAGAAACGCCGCGATGCGCTGCAGCGGCGCGACCTGGGCGTCGTTCCACAGGCCGAGATCGCCATGGGTGATGCGCCCTTCCGCGACCACGGCGGCGGCTTCGGTCATGACGATGCCGGCGCCGCCCTGCGCGAACTTGCCGAGATGGACCAGGTGCCAGTCGTTGGCGACGCCCTCCTCGGCCGAGTACTGGCACATCGGCGAAATCACGATCCGGTTCTTCGACCTGACGTCGCCGAACGCGATGGGAGTAAACAGGATGGGGTCTGGCATCGCGACGCTCACCTCGACGGCAGGGGCCTGGCGCCGCGGCGGAGCGGCGGGATTGGCATGTCAGCTCTTGAGCCGGTATCCGGTCTTGAAGATCCACCAGATCGCGGCCAGGCAGAGCAGCAGGAACACCAGCGCCACCGTGGCGCTGGTGGCCACTCTTACGTCGGCGATGCTGTAAAAGCTCCAGCGGAATCCGCTGATCAGGTAGACCAGCGGGTTCAGCATCGAGATCCTATGCCACGTCAGCGGCAGCACGTTCATCGAGTAGAACGTGCCGCCGAGGAAGGTCAGCGGCGTCACCACCAGCAGCGGGATCACCTGCAGCTGCTCGAAACCCTGGGCCCAGATGCCGATGATGAAGCCGAGCAGGCTGAACGACACCGCGGTGAGCACCAGGAACGTCAGCATCCAGACCGGATGGTCGATGCGCAGGTCGACGAACAGCGCGGCGGTGGCCAGCACGATGAGCCCGAGCACCACCGATTTCGTCGCCGCGGCGCCGACATAGCCGAGCACCACCTCGAAGTAGGAGATCGGCGCCGACAACAGCTCGTAGATGGTGCCCGTGAACTTCGGAAAATAGATGCCGAACGAGGCGTTCGAAACGCTCTGCGTCAGCAGCATC
This sequence comes from Xanthobacteraceae bacterium, assembly GCA_052326245.1. Lineage (GTDB taxonomy): Bacteria > Pseudomonadota > Alphaproteobacteria > Rhizobiales > Xanthobacteraceae > Bradyrhizobium_A. Next base: position 1,871 of record JBKQQE010000656.1, read on the forward strand.
AGCATGATCAGCCCGGGCACGATGAATTCGCCGTAGCTGATGCCCTGGATCTCGGGCATGCGCGAGCCGATCGCGGCGCCGAACACCACGAAATACAGCGACGTCGACAGCACCGGCGAGACGATGCTCTGGAACACCGTGCGCTTGGTGCGCGCCATTTCGAAGCGGTAGATGGCCAGGACGCCGTAAAGATTCATTTTCCCTTCCTTACCGGTGCGGTGGATTTGACGTTCGCACCAACATCACAGCGGCTTCTCAGTGCGAACGTCAAAACCATCAACCGCACCGCAATCATATTTCTGCTGGTGTCCCTTTGGTCTAACGTTCGCATAAGCGCCTGCCGTTATCACTTGCGAACGTTAGACCGGGACACCAACCCGACGAAGATATCCTCCAGCGAGCTCTCCTTGGTGTGAAGATCCTTGAAGGTCAGGCCGGCCTGCCGCAGGTCGCTCAGCAGCGAGGTGATGCCGGTGCGCTCCGCCTGGGTGTCATAGGTGTAGACCACCTCGTGGCCATCGGCGGCGATCGACAATCCATAGGGCGCCAGCGCCGCCGGAATGGCGTCGACCGGCGACTGCAGGTGCAGCGTCAATTGCTTGCGGCCGAGTTCGCGCATCAGTTCGGCCTTGTCCTCGACCAGGATGATTTCGCCCTTGCTGATGATGCCGATGCGGTCGGCCATCTGCTCGGCCTCCTCGATGTAATGCGTCGTCAGGATGATAGTGACGCCGTTGTTGCGCAGATAGCGCACCACGTCCCACATGCCCTTGCGCAATTCGACGTCGACGCCCGCGGTGGGCTCGTCGAGAAACAGCACCGAGGGCTGGTGCGCCAGCGCCTTGGCGATCATCACGCGCCGCTTCATGCCGCCGGACAGCGTCATGATCATGTTGTCCTTCTTGTCCCACAGCGACAGCGCCTTGAGCACGCGCTCGATATGCGCGGGATCGGACGGCTTGCCGAACAGGCCGCGGCTGAACGACACCGTCGCCCACACCGTCTCGAACGCATCGGTGGCCAATTCCTGCGGCACCAGGCCGATCAGGGCGCGGGCCGCGCGGTAGTCGCTGATACCGCCATCCCGGCCTGAAGCTGGTCGGCCGGAATGGAAAGGAAGGAACTGGCCAAAAGTTCTTCACTTCCAGCCCAAGTGCCCGCGTTGCCCGGCCGCAACTCGGTGTCCCAGAGGAAGGAGGAGTTGGCTTCCAGGC
>JBKQQE010000657.1:0-5406 GCA_052326245.1 Xanthobacteraceae bacterium
TGCGCGGCCCGCCGCAGCCGAGGAGACGCTACGCGTCTGCCTGAACACGGATATTCCGCCTTACTCGTTCCGCGAGGGCGACAAGGCCGGTGGGTTCGACCTCGCGGTGGCCGGGGCGGTGGCCAAGCGGCTGGGCCGCGTGCTTGCCGTTCAGTGGTATCGAACCGGCATCGATACCGACAGCAGTTTCACCATTCAGGCCAACGCGCTGCTTTCCGATGGCCGTTGCCAGCTCGTTGCCGGCTATCCGTTGTATCGCGATGGCTTGGGCAAGCCCGGCGCCGAAACCGGCCGACTGCCCGGATTCGCCGGAGCGAAGCCCGAGGACCGCCGTCGCTACGTCACGCTCGGCGAACTGGTGCCGACCAAGCCGTATTTCTATGCGCCGCTCGCCGTGGTCTTGAGCGGCGCGGTGGCCGACAAACAGATATCAAGCCTGGCCGACCTTGCGGGACTCCGCCTGGGCGTCAACCAGACATCGCTGTCGGATGCGATTCTGATGCGCTACGGCGCCGGCAAGTTCGTCGACCATATTACCCACTTCATCCCGGGACGCAGCGATTTGTTCCCACGGATGGAAAGCGGCGACATCGACGCGACGCTGGTGGAACTGCGCCGGTTCGATGACTACCGCGACAAGACGCCGGGCACGAAACTCAAGGCATCCGGTTACTACCACAAGATCGGCTTCAACATGGGATACGCGGCGCTGGGCACCGAGCGGCCGCTGATCGAAGCCGTCAACGCAGCGATCGCCGATCTGGGCGCGAAAGGCGAACTCGAGTCCATGGCGAAGAGCGCGGGCATGACCTACCTGCCGCCGGTCCAGCCGGACGTCCTCGAGGCGATCTCGATGGTCGATTTCTTCAAGGACTGACCTGCTTCACGCATCCATCGGCGCCGTCGCCGAACCGCGCCGCGTCGGTTCCGACGCGGCGGCATGCTGCGCGTGCGTTCGCTTGATCCAGAACAAAGACCAACTCGCGAATTTCCATGACAACTACTCGCAAGCTCAAGTTGCTGGGATACGCCGGGATCAAAGCATTGCGGCGTTGCCATGGTGAGCGGCCGTCTAGATAATGAGGGTATTCCATGATCGCTCGCATCCTGCCACTCGTCGTAATGGCGGCCTTCGCCTCAAGTGTCGCGGCTGCGGACGCCGGCGATCCAGCGGCCGGCAAGGCGGTCTTTGGGCATATCTGCCAAAATTGTCATTCCGTCGAGATCGGCGTGAACAAGGTGGGGCCGAGTCTCTGGGATGTGGTCGGGCGACCGGCGGCCTCGGTGCCGGATTATCAATATTCCACGGCGATGAAGGGCAATACGACGCCATGGACCCCCGCCGCGCTCGACGCCTATCTCGCGGATCCGCGCGGCGACGTTCATGGTGTGAAGATGTTCTTCAAGGGGCTGCATGAGCCGAAGGACCGCGCCGACGTCATCGCGTATCTGGCGACATTGAAATAACTGCGGGGCTCACTTCCAGATCGGGTAGCGCGGCCGTGCCCCGCGGTATTGCGCTGCGGGAAGCCCTTGTGTTATTTGCCGAATAAGGCTTACTCGGAGCGCTACGACCAAGATCGTAGTTACAAGTTTCAACAGTCCGGTCTCTATACTCAGCCCGGAAATCTTCGACGCCGGATGGCTCGTCGCCGACACGGCGAATGTTCCAGCGCAGCGCGACCTGATTTCCGGATATGATAAATGACGCACCCGACATACGCGTGTCGGTCAATCGTGCGCAAGAAACGACACTTAACGACACTTGGAGTGGAGGAAGTTCCTTGAACGCGACCCCGGGCTTTTCGACCAAGAATCTTGAAAATGCGGAACAGCTTGAGGCTGTGCTCCGTCAGATCGGCGCGACGCGCTACCACAGCCTGCATCCGTTTCATCGGCTGTTGCACGATGGCAAGCTCAACAAGGGGCAGGTCCAGGCCTGGGCGCTCAACCGCTACTATTACCAATGCTCGATCCCCATCAAGGACGCCGTCGTCATCTCCCGGTTCCGCGACCGCGCGATCCGGCTGGAATGGCGCCACCGGCTCGAGGATCACGACGGCGACGTCGGCGAGGAGGGCGGCATCGAACGCTGGCTGAAGCTGACGGAAGGCCTTGGGCTCGACAACGCCTATGTGGAGTCGACGGAAGGCATTCTTCCGGCGACGCGATTTGCGGTCGACGCCTATTTGCATTTCGTGCGCGACAACTCCCCGCTCGAGGCCATCGCGTCCTCGCTGACCGAGCTGTTCGCGCCGTCGATACACGAGGAGCGCATCGCCGGGATGCTCGCCCATTATGATTTCGTCAACCCGGGAATCATGACCTATTTCAAGCGTCGGCTGACGCAGGCGCCGCGCGACGCGATCTTCGCGCTGGGCTACGTCAAGCAGCATGCGAACACGCCGGCCGAGCGCGAGGCCGTCTGCAATGCCCTGATCTTCAAGACCAACGTGCTGTGGGTCCAACTCGATGCCTTGCACCACGCCTACGTCAATGGTCACATCCCGCCGGGCGCCTTCGTTCCGCAGGCAGGCTGAGAGAAGTTCGATGGATCCCTTGCACAGCCGCCGGATGGATGTCAGCGAGGCGAGCCGCCCGGTGCTGCCGCGCCACGCCAAGCTCAAGTTCGACGGCACCCGGCAGCGCTGGGTGCTGCTGGCGCCGGAGCGGGTGCTCGCGCCCGACGACATCGCCGTTGAAATCCTCAAGCTTTGCGACGGCGTTCGCAGCGTGGAACAGATTGTCGATCAGCTCGCGGAGACCTACACTGCTGATCGGACGGATATCGGCCGGGACGTGGTCGCGATGCTGCAGGACCTCGCGGACAAGGGTTTTCTGGTCGAAGCACGGGAGAGTTCCGCACCATGACGGCATCGGCGGTTGAGGCGCCCTCCGACGGATTGAGCGTGCTGGAGAAGCCCGGCTCGACGGCGGAAAGCTATGGCATCCCGCTCGCGGTACTGGCCGAGCTCACGCATCGCTGTCCGCTGCAGTGCCCTTATTGTTCCAATCCGTTGGAACTGGAGCGGGCGAGCCACGAACTGTCGACGGAGGAGTGGAAGCGGGTTCTGACCGAGCTCGCCGAGATCGGCGTGCTGCAGATTCATTTTTCCGGCGGCGAGCCGACCGCCCGAAAGGATCTGGTCGAACTGGTCCGGCACGCCAGCGACGTCGGCCTTTACACCAACCTGATCACCTCGGCGGTGTTGCTGGATCGCGAGAAGCTGAAGGCGCTGGCCGACGCAGGCCTGTGCCACGTCCAGATCAGCTTCCAGGGCAGCGAGCCGGCCGTCGCCGACCGCGTCGCTGGCTACAAGAACGCGCACGACAAGAAGCTCCAGGTCGCGCGCTGGACCCGCGAGCTCGACCTGCCGCTGACCGTCAATGCGGTGATGCACCGGCAGAACCTGCACCAGCTGCCGCAGATGATCCAGATGGCGGTCGACCTCGACGCCCACCGCATCGAGATCGCCAACGTGCAGTATTACGGCTGGGCGCTGAAGAACCGCGCAGCGCTGATGCCCACCGTCGAGCAGATGGACGAAGCCATCCGCATCGTCGAGGAGTCCGAGCAGCGCCTCAAGGGCGTGTTGGTCTTCGACCACGTCATTCCCGACTACTATGCCGCGCGGCCGAAGAAATGCATGGGCGGCTGGGGACGGCAGTTCTTCAACATTTCGCCGTCGGGCAAGATCCTGCCGTGTCACGCCGCCGAGACCATCACCGGGCTTACCTTCGAGTCGGTGCGCGGCAACAAGTCGATCGCCTGGATCTGGCAGAATTCCGACGCCTTCAATCGCTATCGCGGCACCGGCTGGATGAGCGAGCCGTGCAAGAGCTGCGCGTTTCGGGAAGAAGATTTCGGCGGCTGTCGCTGTCAGGCCTTCGCGCTGACCGGTGACGCAGGCAACACCGATCCCGCCTGCGCGCTGTCGCCCCGCCACGAAGAAATCTTCAAGGCCGCCGCCAGCGAGGCGGGGGGCGAGGCGCAGGCGTTCATCTACCGCAATTTCGCCGGTGGAACGCCGGAAGCCACTGGCGAGTCCTGACGTCGGCGCCGTCGCGCGCCTCAGCGTGACCTTTCCATGGTATGCGACTGCTGCCGCGCCGCGTTGATGAGCGTGGCCAGGGCCGCGCCCTGAGCGTTGTCGCCCTTCCAGACGCACCACGTCTCGGACCGCACGTTCGACGGCCGGATGCCGACAAACGCAGCGCCCTGCACGCTGAATGTCCTCAACGTCCGGGGAACCAGCGCCACGCCCATTCCGTTGGCGACGAACGAGACGACGCTGGTCCAGTGTCGCACCTCGTGGCGGACGCTCGGCGTGAAACCGGCGGACAGGCAGGTGGCGATGATCGATTGGTAGTAGTCCGGCGAGGCCGCCTGCGCGAACAGCACGAAATCGTCGTGTTGCAGGCGGATCAGCCGCATGGTTCGCGCCTTGGCGAAGCGATGCGCCGTCGGAACGCAGGCCACGAACGGTTCCGAATGGTAGCGGAAGCCTTCCAGTCCCGCGGGCGTCGCCCGGCCGTGGATGAACGCCAGGTCGATCTCGTCGCGGTGCAGCGCCTCGACCTGTTCGGCTGAATTGAGCTCGCGCAGCCGCAGTTCGGTGGACGGCGCCATCGCCCGGAACGCCTCCACGATCCGGGGCAGTCCGCGGTACAGCATCGATCCGCCGAAGCTGAGCCGCAGCTGGCCCCCTTTGCCTTCGGCAACCGCCCGTACCAGGGCCGGCGTTTCATCCGCGCGCCGCAACAGCAGCCCGGCCTCGCGCTGCAGCGCGAGCCCCGCCGCGGTCAGCGCGACGTTGCGGCTGTTGCGCTCGAACAGCTTGGCGCCGATTTCATCCTCGAGCTGGCGGATCGCGAGGCTGAGGGGAGGTTGCGACAGCGACAGCCGGCGCGCCGCCCGTCCGAAATGTTTCTCTTCGGCCAGCACGGAGAAGTAGCGGAGCCTGCGCAGGTCCATGAGGCTCTCCGTATTGATACAGGAATGGTATCGATCGTGCCAGAATATGTATTGGACGCTATCGTTTGAATCGGCGAATGTCGATGCCAATCGAAGCGGAGGAAGCGGCCATGAAGGCGGAAATCGATCTCGGCGGGGCGATACCGGATGCCCGTGGCACCAATCTCTATCGTGCGGACCGGGACGCCGCGGCGCTGTTCGCCACTATCTGCCGAAGCCGCTTTTTGCACACCTCGATCCGACCTTCGACCGGCTCGGCGCGCTTGCGGGCGGCCGCCTCGACGAACTGGCCGGTACGGCCGACCGCAACCCGCCGGTCTTGTCGGTGCGGCGCCGCCCCGGGGAGGACTGCCACCTCAACGAGAAACACCCAGCCAATGTTGAAATTGAGCGGCTGGCGGTTTCCGAACTGGGGCTGGAGGCGGTTTCAC
>JBKQQE010000658.1:0-5300 GCA_052326245.1 Xanthobacteraceae bacterium
ATCTGGAAAACCACAATGCTGATCCCAAACCCTTCGTCTGGACCAAGTCAGCCAGCCAAATCCTCGAAAAAGTCGCCAAAGCGAAACAAGCGTTAGAGTCACAACACTAGTGGAGTTTTGGATTAGACATTCGCTTGGATGACTCGCGGAATGGCTGAAGCGAATGTCAAATCCACTCCACTAGCATCCCCAGACCGCAACCGCGCACGACACCGGCCATAATCTCTCCACAACGATTCTGCACGGTTCCGAAACAGGGGCTGGGCTGGAACATAGAGATGCGCGGCGTTCTGTGTTAAGCGGAGCGGAGTTGTGTTCTCTCGCAAAACGATTCGAAAGGCCGCGATGTTGAAATTCCTATGCGTGACCGCTGTCCTGCTTGCCTCCGTTCCCGTCGCGATGGCGGAGACCTCGAAGCCGCAACGCAGCGGGACCCCCGAAGAGCAAAAGGCCTGCGCCAAGGACGTCGCCCGGCATTGCCGCGCCTTGATGGATGAACCCGACCTGGTGGTTCTGGGCTGCCTTCAGCAGCACCGGCCCGCGATTTCCGCGGCCTGCAACAAGGTCCTGACCGACAACGGCCAGTAAGCCGAAGTCAAGTTTTCCGCTGCATTGAAATCGGCCGGCGGCCGCGCTTCACGGCCGGTGCCGCCGGGTCATGCGCGAGGCATGCTGTCTGGGGGCGGCGCGCCTCGTCGCGGCTGGCGCAACGGCAACACAATCAACGCAGCGGCGGCAGCGATCAGGCCGACTTGCGCATGGCGTTGTCGACCAGGGTCTTGCCGAGCGACCACACCGCGCCCGGCACCCGGTGGCTGGCGCTGACCACCGCGTCGAAGGCGGTCTCGATCCACTGGCAATCCTCATCGGTGATGCCGAGCGACGGCAGCAGCTTGATGGTGTGGCTGGCGTGTCCCGAGACCTGGGTCAGGATCTGATGATCCTTGAACAGCGGGATGGTGATGAGCTGGCAGAACAGCCCCTTGCTCGCGGTCTCGAGCACGTTCCAGGAAGCCTTCAGCGCGATCGATTTCGGGGCGCCGAACTGCACGCCCAGCATCAGCCCCTTGCCGCGCACGTCCTTGACCAGTTCGTATTTCTGCACCATGCGCCCCAGCGCCGCCAGCAGCCGGTCGCCGCGCCGCTGCGCGTTTTCCATCAGCCTTTCCTGCTTGATCACCTCGAGCGTCGCGATGCCCGCGGCCATGGCGAGGTCGTTCTTGGCAAAGGTCGAGCCGTGCACGACCGCGCGATCCATCCGGTCGAAAATCCGGTCGAAAATGGCCTTGCGGGTCAGCACCGCGCCGACCGGCACGTGGCCCCCGGACAGCGCCTTGGCCAGCAGCACCATGTCCGGCTCGACATTCCAGTGCTCGACCGCCAGAAAGCGGCCGGTGCGGCCCATCCCGCTCTGCACCTCGTCCGCGACCAGCAGCGTGCCGTAGCGGCGGCAAAGTTCCGCAGCGCCGGGCAGGAAATTGTCGTCGGGAAGATTCACCCCCTTGCCCTGAATCGGCTCGACGATGAACGCGGCCACCTGGCGCGACGCCAGCGCCTTCTCCAGGGCGGCAAGGTTGTTGAAGGGGATCGAAGTGCAGCCCGGCAGCAACGGCTCGAACCCGCTGCGGAAATTCATGTCGTCGGTCAGGGACAAGGCCCCGTAGGTGAGACCGTGATAGGCCTGCCCGCAATAGACGATATCGGTGCGTCCGGTGGCGGCCCGGGCGAATTTGATCGCGGCTTCAACCGTTTCAGTGCCGGAATTGGCGAAAAACACCTTGTCGAGATACGGCACCAGCTCGATCAGCTGCTCGGCCAGGATGCCGGCCAGGGTCGAGATGTCCATCTGCACCAGATTGGGCAGGTCGCTGTCGAGGACGCTTTTCAGGGCGTTGCGAAGCACCGGGTGGTTACGGCCGACGGCGAACACCCCGAAGCCGCTGAGCAGATCGAGGTAGCGCGCGCCCTTCCGATCGAACAGATACTGGCCACGGCCCTCGACGAAACCGACGTCGTAGCCGATGGTTTTGAGAACGCGAACCAGCTGCTCATTGAGAAACCGGGAATGCAGCTCGCCGCGCTCAGCCTGGCGGTCGGCAAACATCTCGGAAACGTCAAGATTCGGATACATCATTGCTTACATAGGGCGTTTCGCGGCGCAGCCGTCAACTGGAATTCCAGAATGCGGCGATTTGACCCGTTTTACCGGAACCTCTGCTAGGATTGAGTCGTTTCGCTGCATCGCCGAAGAGGTTTTATGAACAAGATTGTCTTTTGTGGGATCGCCCTCATTGCTTCCGTCGCGCCCGCCGTCGCGGCGGCGCCGCTCGGCGAATGGGTGGTCGAGGACGCTGTCGCCCGCGTCCGGATCGTCGATTGCGACAGCCATCTGTGGGGCGTGGTCTCGTGGGAAAAACGCCCCGGCGAACTCGATGTCGAAAATCCGGACAAGACCAAACGAAACCGACCCACGCTCGGCATTCCCATCCTTCTCGACATGACGAAATCGCCGCCTGACGGCGGCGCCGACCAGTGGGCCGGCAAGATCTACAACGCCCGGAACGGCAAGCTCTACGACGCCAAGATCAAGCTGATCAGCCCGGACAAGCTCGAGCTCAAGGGCTGCGTGCTCGGTTTCCTCTGCGGCGGCCAGACCTGGACCCGCTACGTCGATCCCGCGGCCCCGCCGGCCGGCTCAGTCCCACCGGCCCCGGGCCCTGTCAAGGGCAAGCCGACGGCGAAGCAGCCCCCTGCTCCCGTCGACCCCAGCGCGGAGATCTGCTCACTCCCCGAGATCGCGGGGGCGCCCCATTAGCGCCGGCTGAAACAGCACCGCCGCCGCCAGCGTCGTCACCAGCGACAGCGCGAGCAGCTTGCCCATGCTCGATGTCCCCGGGTGGCTCGACAGCCACAGGCTCCCGAACGCGGTCGCGGTGGTCATCGCGCTGAAGAAAATCGCCCGGGTGAGGCTCGACTGCAACAGGTCGGTCTGTCCCGCGCGCCAGGCCGTCACGTAGTAGATCTTGAACGCGACGCCGACGCCGAGCAGCAGCGGCAGCGCGATGATGTTGGCGAAATTCAGCGGCAAGCCGATCAGCACGCAGATTTCGAGCGTGACGACGCCGGCGAGGATCAGCGGCACCAGCGTCAGCAGCACGTCGCCGATCCGGCGCAGCACGATCCAGAGCAGGATCGCGATCGACAGCAGCGCCCAGCCTCCGGCCTGGATGAACGCCAATACGATGGTGTGTCCGGACTCCAGGATCGAGATCGGCCCGCCGATGGCGGTGGGATCGACCGTGAGCACCGCGGCGGCAAATTTGCGCAGCGTCTCGTTGTCGTTCGGATCGCCGCTGGGCTGCGCCTGGACGCGGATGCTGCCGTCCGGCTTGCTCCATTCGGCGATGATCTCCGGCGGCAGCGTCTTGGCCGTGACCGGCTGCGCCTTCAGCAGGCCGCGGACCTGATCCAGCATTGTGGTCAGCGGCGAGATCATCATGGTCTCGACCTTGTCGCGCAGGGCCTGGTCGGCGTTGGCGAGCTTGGCCAGGTCGTCGGCGAGACGGCGGCAGGCGTCGGCCCACGGCGCCGCGGTCTTGTCCGCCGATTTGCGCAGGCTCTGGGCGGCCTCGTTGAGCGCGACCACGCGGTCGGTGTCGGACGGCGGCTCGCCGGCCTGGCCGGCGAGGATCGGATCGAGCGTGGCGGCGGCCTTGTGGATCAGGTTGAGCTTCGCCGGCTGGTCCGGCGGCACGAAGGTGTCGAGCGATACGGTTCGCGCCACCTCCGGCAGCTTGGCGAGCTTGTCCTGCAGGACCTTGGCGGCCGCCTGCGACGGCGCGATCATCTCGACCGAATTGATCCCCGACTTCGGGTCCTTGCGAAGGTCGAGATAGGTCGCGATCGACTCCACCTTCTTGCTGCGCAGGTTCATCGGGTTGAAGTCGAAATGCAGGAAGTACAGCAGCGGCAGGCCGGCGACCGCCACCGCCAATGTGGTGGCAACGACCGCGACGCGGTGCCGTTCCAGGAAGCGGTCGACCGGGGCCAGGAAGGCATAGCCCAGCGGGTCCGCCTCGCCGGGCGGGTTGAACAGCGTCAACAGCGCGGGCAGCACCGTCAGCGCGGCGACATAGGCGATCAGCATGCCGGCGCCGGCGATCTTGCCGAGCTCGGAGACGCCTTTGTAGTCGGTGGGCAGAAATGACAGGAAGCCGCAGGTCACGGCGACCGCCGCCAGCGTCAGGGGCACCGCGGAGTGTTCGGCGGCCACCAGGATGGCGCTCGACAGTTCGCCGGTGTGGAAGCGCTCCGAGCGGTAGCGGACGCTGTACTGGATGCCGAAATCGACCCCGATACCGACGAACAGCACGGCGAAGGCGATCGAAATCAGGTTCAACGCCCCCACCAGCATCAGCCCGACCGCCGTGGTGATGGACAGCCCGATCGCCAGCGTGACGAACACCGCGGCAATGATCTTCGGCGACTTCAGCGCCAGCCAGAGAATGCACAGCACCACCGCGACCGTGCCCAAGGTGTTGACCAGGGCGCCGTCCTGGACCGTGGCGAACTCCTCGTTGGCGATCGGGACAGGCCCGGTGAGGCGCACCGTCGCCTGGTATTTGCCGGGCAGGTCGAGTTCGCGCGCGGCCTGGCGAATGGCGTCGGTCGCGACCTTGCCGGGCTCGAGCGCGTTGAAATCCAGCACCGGCCGCAGCGCGATCAGCACGCGGCGATCGGCGGGGGTCAGCGGATCCGGCCTGCTGACCTCCTGCCAGGAGAATGACGCCGGGCCATCCCCGAGCGCCTTTTCGACGGCATCGGCAACCATGGTCAGGGGGCGGGCCAGGGATTCGCGCGGGAACTCATTCCTCTCCGCGCCACTGAGCCCGAATTCCAGCACCCCGGTCAGTCCCCGCAGATTGGGGTCGTCGATCAGGATGTCGAAGATCGGCGACGCCGACGCCAGCTGGCCGGTCAGTTTGGCGACGTCCTCGGTGGGAAGGAAAAGCAGGCCATTGTGGTCGAAGAACGGACCGCCGCCGGGGATCTGGACCGTGTAGAACTTGTCCTTTTCTGGAACCAGCTTCTGCTCCAGGGCGAGGCCAGCCTGATGGGCGAGTTCCGGGGTCGGGGCCTCGACCACGGCCAGGATGAGGTCGTTGCGGCCGGGAAAGGTTTTTTCGAACCCGATCTCCCGCTGGCGCCACGGAAGATCAGGTGAAATCAATTTGTTAATGTCGGTCGTAATCGCGAAATGATGGAAAGTATAGTTCCCTGCAGCCCCGGCCAGCAGCAAG
>JBKQQE010000659.1:0-5925 GCA_052326245.1 Xanthobacteraceae bacterium
GCTGACCATCAGCGTGGTGACGAAGGTGAGCCCCAGCATCACCATCACTGCGGTACAGATCAGCCCGAGCACGAACACGGCCTGGTAGCCGTTCGAGGCCAGCGTGTCGTCGGATCCCAGGGCCCACATGCCGTAGACGCGAACGAGCAGCAGCGTGGCTTCTGCCAGCAGCGCGGTCGCGAGCAGCCGCCGCACGCCGGCATGCGCGCCCCGCGCTCCCCGCAGCACGCTGAGCCCCGAAAGGCCGATCAGGGCCACCAGCACCGCGGTGAAGACCAGGGTCCGCGCCACGATCGACGGCGCCAACAGGCCGTACCACACATAGCCGGCGCAGCCTGCGGCCACGGTCGCCCAGCCGAAGCGCCAAGGCGCCCTGTGGCCGCGGATCTCGATCACCCCCATGGAAAACACGTTGACGCCGACCATCAGCAGCGCGTTGCCGGCGAGCACGGTCAGGTAGAACGGGATCGCGCCGCGCAGGGCGACCAGCAGCGCGCCGGCGGCGATCAGGGTCGAGCCGAGCGCCCACAGCCGCGCCGGCGGGTAGCGCCGGTTGATGCGATAGACGAAGATCAGGCCGCCGGCCTGGATGATGTGAATCGCGACATAGACCAGGAGCAGGGTCTTGAAGTCGAAGGTGGCGGCGAGCATCGGCGGATCCGATCGATGGCGTGCGCGTCAGGAACGCGATCGGTAAAATACCATTCAAACTGTCACGAATTTGCTTACTCAGATCGTGCCTGCCGCCGCTCAAATCCCGAGCGAACCGGCGGCAAGCGCCTCGCGAGCAAATCCGCGATCGGTAACATACGAACCAATTCGTCACGAAAGCCTTTACCAAGATGATGTCGTTTGCACTCAAATGATGTTGGTTAGCAAAGGGTTCTCCGGCCGATTGCGCCGCGCCGGGCGGGCGGGCATAAGGAGCGGGCCGATTTGCAACGGCCGGTTGCCGGTGCGGTCCCCGGCGCAACCGCTGCCCTCCACCCCTCCGGTCCCTCGCCCCACCAGGTCCATGCCATGTCGAAGACGCTGTCGCTCGTGATCCCATGCTACAATGAAGAGCGTACGCTCGCGGCCTGCGTCGCACGGGTGCTGGCGCTCGCCTCCGACGATCTCCGGCTGCAGATCATCATCGTCGACGACTGCTCGCGCGACAAAAGCCTGGCGATCGCCCGCGAGCTGGCGGCGCGGCACCCCGAAATCGTGGTGCTGCACCATGACAAGAACGCTGGCAAGGGCGCGGCGCTGCACACCGGGATCGCGCGCGCGACCGGCGATTTCGTCGGCATCCAGGACGCCGATCTCGAATATGACCCGCTGCAATACCGCCGGCTGCTGGCGCCGATGCTGGACGACCGCGCCGACGTTGTGTTCGGTTCGCGCTACCTGCAGACGCAGAGCCGCCGCGTGCTGTATTTCTGGCACACCTGGATGAACCGGATGCTCACCACGGTATCCAACATGTTCACCAATCTCGACATCACCGACATGGAGACCTGCTACAAGCTGTTCCGGCGCGAGCTGATCCAGGGCCTCGACCTCAGGGAAAAGCGCTTCGGTTTCGAGCCGGAAGTGACCGCCAAGATCGCGCAGACCCGCTGCCGGGTCTACGAATGCGCCATCGACTATATCCCGCGCACCTTCGAGGAAGGCAAGAAGATCGGCTGGAAGGACGGCGTTCGCGCGCTGTACTGCATCCTGCATTACGGCGCGCCCAGCGCGCCGCTGCCGATGCAGCTCCTGCTCTACGCGGTGATCGGCGCGATCTGCGCCGCCTTCAACGTCGTCGCGTTCAGCGCGCTGGTCGGCGGCGGCGTCTCGATCGGCTCCGCCGTGGTGCTCGCCTTCGCCCTCGCCGCCGCGCTGAACTACTGGCTGTGCATCCTGATCCTGTTTCAGCACAAGGCGCGCTGGAGCACGGCCGGCGAAATCGTCGCCTACGGCGTCACCGTGGCGCTGATGGGGGCGCTCGATATCGGCGTCACGCTGGGGCTGGTCGCCGCCGGCGTCGCCGCGACCTCGGCCAAGATCGTCTCGGTGGCGATCGGCTTCGTCGGCAATTTCCTGCTCCGCCGCTTCCTGGTGTTTCCGAAGCGGGCGGTGCAGCGGATCTAGTGCCCGCTTTTCGAAGTTTGTGTCCGGAGGCTGCGGCGAGCGTCTCACCAACTTCGGAAACAGGGTCCTAGCGGAGTGGATTTGACATTCGCTTCAGTCATGCCGCGAGTCGTCAAAGCGAATATCCGCATTGCGAAACTCGGCCAGCGCGGGAACGCCGGCCATCGCCGCGGCCTGCATGACGAGCACGACCACCGCGCCGATTTCGATGACCTTGATCGGCATCGTCAGCATCGCTCTTCAGCCATCTTGCAGCCCGCGAGGATCGCAACGTCCGCCGGCGGCGCCGCGTCTCAGGCGCTCAGCAGCCGCTCGAAATACGGAATGGTCTTCTGCAGCCCCTCGCGCAGCGACACTTTCGGTTCCCAGCCGAGCGCGGCCCGGGCCTGGGCGATATCGGGCTGGCGCTGGCGCGGATCGTCGGCGGGCAACGGCGCGAATTCGAGCCGCGACTTGCTGCCGGTGAGCTCGATGGTGAGTTCGGCGAGCTCGCGGATGGTGAATTCGCCCGGATTGCCCATGTTCAGCGGCCCGACGAAATCGGGCTCGGAGGCCATGAAGCGCGTCATGCAGTCGATCAGATCGTCGACAAAGCAGAACGAGCGGGTCTGCTGGCCGTCGCCGTACAGCGTGATCGGCTCGTCCTTCAGCGCCGCGACGATGAAATTGGAGACCACCCGGCCGTCATGGGGATGCATGTTCGGGCCGTAGGTGTTGAAGATCCGCCCGACCTTGATCGGCAGCCGGTGCTGGCGGCGGTAGGAGAAGAACAGCGATTCGGCGCAGCGCTTGCCCTCGTCGTAGCAGGCGCGCAGGCCAATCGGATTGACGTGGCCCCAGTAGCTCTCGGGCTGCGGATGGACTTCGGGATCGCCATAGACCTCCGACGTCGAGGCCTGGAAGATCCTGCAGTTGAGGCGCTTGGCGAGACCCAGCATGTTGATCGCGCCGTGGACGCAGGTCTTGATGGTCTGGACGGGGTCGTGCTGGTAGTGCACCGGCGAGGCCGGACAGGCCAGATTGTAGATCTCGTCGACCTCGATATAGAGCGGAAAGGTGACGTCGTGCCGGATCAGCTCGAAATTGCGGTGATCGCGCAATTCATCGACATTGTGCCGCGAGCTGGAGAAGAAATTGTCGACGCAGATCACCTGGTCGCCGCGCGCGATCAGGCGGGCGCAGAGATGCGAGCCGAGGAATCCCGATCCGCCGGTAACCAGAATGCGTTTCTGAAGATCCATGCCGCTTGACCCGTCCTGCTCGCCGGCGCGGCGCAACCGCCACGAAATGGCGGCGCGCCCGCCCCTTCCCATAGCGGGCGAAGGGTGCGGCGGTCAACGGAGCCGCGCCTCGCTAGTGGAGTGGATTTGACATTCGCTACCCACCCAGCGGGGGGCTCGCTAAGCGATTTTAAAATCCAAAACTCCACTAGCCACTTTAAGTTAGCTAGTGGTCCATCGATTCCAACATTTGCAAAGTGCCTGCTGCGATGGGATGCAAATGTTGGAATCGGACCACTAGTGGATCAGGTCGCGAAGATGACGACGCCGATCTCCGGGCTGGCGACGGCGATCGTGTCGCCGTGGACCGCCACGCCTTTGGGGCCTCCTTCCATGGCGTTGGCGGAATTGACGCGCTCGAACCGTTCCTGCTCCCATAGCGGAACGCGCACCGTCGGAAGCGGGGCCCAGCGCAGACCGGCCTCGGTCGGCACGGCCGGGTAGATGCCGAAGAAGTTGGCGCCGGCATTGGTGACGATCAGATCGTTGCTGTCGGGCAGAAAGGCGACCGAATGGGGATGGCGGAACTGCGGGTCGTCGAGCACCGTCACCGGCTCCGGCCCGAAATCCGGGTCGCCGAGACCGAACAGATGCTTGCGGCGCTTGAAGACCGCGACGGTGTGCTGGCCGTGATTGGCGACGGCCAGATAGTCGCCACCGCGCGAGATCGCGATGCCGTCGGGATTGCTGATATTGCGCTGCCTGAGGACGCGACGGGGCCGCGGCCTGAAACGCAGCGGCCGCGCCGCCGCGAGGCGAAAAAACGACACGCTGCCGGGCCTGAAACTGAGCACCGCGAGATCGCGCGCATCCGCGCCGAGGAACGTCACGCCATCGGAAAAGGCGAGCCCCGATTTCTCGCCGGCGATGCTGCCGACCAGCTTGAAGTCCGTGTCTCCCACACCCGACTGAAACAGCGCCACCCCGCGCTCGCGTTGCACCACCGCGAGCACCTGCGTGCCGCCGCAGCTGGCGAACGCGACGTCGTGCGGATACTCGAGCCCTCCGAGGCGCAGGCAGGGAGAGGCTTCGAACAGTCCGTCGTCACCGCGGCGATAGAGCAGCACCGCACCGGTCCCGGAGGCGGCGACCGCCAGGATGCCGCCAGATGCGGAAAAGGTCACGCCCTCAAAAAAGGCGTTGGCCTCGGGCGGATCGATCGTCTGGATCTTGACGGGTGTCTTGCCGCGCAGTCCACCGGCGGTCGCGGCGCGGGTCGATGTTTCGTCCAAGCATCACCTATCGATCAATTGTCGATCAACGCCGGCCGCCGGATCCGATCCGGCCAGGTCGCCGCAGCAGCCAGCGGCGGGACCCATCATAGGGTTTATCCTGCCCCGATGCACCCCGGTCGCATACGCCAGCTCGCGGGATTCAGGACCTCATTGCGACTTCTGCCCCTGCGGCAGCGCCGCCGTGATCGAGATCAAGGCCGGCATGAGGCTTGCGGATAGCATGACAACAATGGCAATGATTGCGACCAGCCACCACCGTTTGCCCCGCGCCGCGGCGCCTCTTCTTCCGACCGCGCAATGATCATACCCCGCCGCCGCAGCAGCCCCGCCGTCCACGCCAGCGGCGCCATCGCGACCGGCCACGGCCCCCGTGGCAGCCTCGCGATGCTCACCGTCGGCGCGCTCGGCATCGTCTATGGCGACATCGGCACCTCGCCGCTCTACGCCGTCGACCAGATCTTCTCCGGTCCCGCCCAGGTCGCGCCGACGGCGGGCGCCGTGATCGGCGCAATTTCGCTGGCGATCTGGTCGATCACGCTGATCGTCGCCGTCAAGTACGCGCTGCTGGTGATCAGCGCGGAGAACGAGGGCGAAGGCGGCGTCTTCGCGCTCTACAGCCTTCTTCACCCCTATAAGTATAAGCAGCGCGGCGCTCTCCTGCTGCTATGGGGGCTGATGCTGGGGGTCGGCCTGCTGTTCGGCGACGGCATGATCACGCCGGCGATCAGCGTGCTGTCGGCGGTCGAGGGGCTCAACGTCGCCACGCCCGCCTTCGCCCCCTATGTCATACCGATCACGGTCGCGCTGCTGACGGGGCTGTTCGCCATCCAGTTCAAGGGCGCCTCGCGCATCGGCATCGTCTTCGGCCCGGTCCTCGTCGTCTGGTTCGTCGTCATCGCCATCCTCGGCCTCGCCCAGATCGTCCGCCAGCCGCAAATCCTGTGGGCGTTCGATCCGTGGCTCGGCCTGGCGTTCCTCGGCCATGCCGGGTTCCACGAGGCGCTGCTGATCCTCGGCGCGCTGATGCTGGTGGTGACCGGCGGCGAGGCGATGTACGCCGACCTCGGCCATTTCGGCGCGCGGCCGATCCGGGTCTCGTGGTTCGCGATCGTCTTTCCCGCCCTCATCGCCAACTATCTCGGGCAGGGCGCCTATCTCCTCGGCGGCGCGCCGGTGCTGAACGGCGCCCTGTTCTACAGCATGGTTCCGGCGGCGGCGATCTATCCCCTGACCCTGCTCGCCACGGCCGCCACCGTCATCGCCTCACAGGCGCTGATCTCCGGCGCCTTCTC
>JBKQQE010000660.1:0-7008 GCA_052326245.1 Xanthobacteraceae bacterium
ATCGATGCGGTGATCGCGGCCGGCGTGTCGCGGGTGGTGAGCGCCATCGAGGACCCAAATCCCGAGGTCGCGGGGCGGGGCCACGCGCGGCTGCGGGCCGCGGGAATGCCGGTCGATGTCGGGCTCTGCGCCGACGAGGCCGCGCGCGACCATGCCGGCCACTTTCGGCGCGTCCGCGACGGCCGGCCCCATGTCGTGCTCAAGCTCGCGGTGTCGCAGGACGGCTGCATCGCCGGCGCCGGCCACCAGCGCGTGGCCATCACCGGCACGGTGGCGCAGGATCGGGTCCATCTGTTGCGGGCGCAGTGCGACGCGGTCCTGGTCGGGATCGGCACCGCGCTCGCGGACGACCCGTTGCTGACGTGTCGGCTGCCCGGAATGGCGCAGCGCTCGCCGCGTCGGGTGGTGCTGGATTCGTTTTTGCGGCTGCCGCCGGCCTCCCGGCTGGCGAAATCCGCGCGTCAGACCGAACTTTGGGTGATGGCGTCTCCCTCGGCGGAGGCGGCGAAGGCGATGCTGCTCGGCGCCGAGGGCGCGCATGTCATTCGCAGCCCCGTGGCCGATGCCGGATTGCGTCCCGACGCGGTGCTGCAGGAGTTGTCGCGCCGCGGCGTGACCCGGCTCCTGGTGGAAGGCGGCGCCAGGGTGGCGGCTTCGCTGGTCGCGGCTGCGCTGGTCGACGAGGTTTGGCTGCTGCGCGGGCCCGGTGCCATCGGCGTGGGGGGCATTCCGGCTCTGCACGACCTGCCGCTGCAAGCGATCACCCAATCGCCTGCGTTCCGCGTCCGCGCCACCGAGACGCTGGGTGCCGACATCCTGACGATTTACGACCGCAGCTGATCCCTTGTAAAAACCGGCCGGACCGCCGCAGCCGGTAGCCGAAGCGAAAGCATTGTCACCATGTTCACTGGAATTGTCACCGATGTCGGCGAGATCGTCGCACTGACGCCGACCGTGCAGGGCCAACTGCACCGGCTGCGGATCGCCTGCCGCTACGACCAGTCGACGATCGCCGACGGTGCGTCGATTGCCTGCAACGGCGTCTGCCTTACCGTGGTCGGTTCCGGCACCGCCGGCGGCAGCACCTGGTTCGAGGTCGATGCGGCGGCCGAAACGCTGGGGCTGACGACTGCGAAGGGCTGGGCCGTGGCGACCCGGCTCAACCTCGAGCGCGCGTTGCGGATCGGCGACGAACTTGGCGGCCATATCGTCGCCGGCCATGTCGACGGCATCGCCGCGATCCTGCGGCGCGACGACCTGCCGGACATGGCGCGGTTCACGCTGCGCGCGCCGCGGCCGCTGTCGCGTTTCATCGCGCCGAAGGGCTCCGTGACGCTCGATGGCGTGTCGCTGACCGTCAACGACGTCGAGGACGACCAGTTCTCGGTCTTGATCATTCCGCACACGCTCGGCGTGACGACGCTGGGCGGCTGGCGCGCCGGCCAGGAAGTCAACATCGAGGTCGATCTGATGGCCCGCTACGCCGCCCGGCTGACCGAGACCTCCGCGGCGGCGGCGTCGCGACCGGCGAATGGCTGATCCCCGGGGCCGCATTGTGCTTGGCTTCCCCGAGCCCTGCGACTAAAACCCGCCAGCGCGAACGGTGCGCACGAGCGCGTGCCGGTCGCGGGAACCGTGCGCTGCCGGCGGCACCGGAGCGCGCACGCCGCCGATGACACAGATGACACAGAAGCTGACGAGGATCGGATTGCAACATGGCTGATGCCCGCCGCGCGCCCCTCAAGGACCAGAGCGACCTTCGCGGCGCCCGCGTGTTGATCGTGGAGGCGCGGTTCTACGACGACATTCAGGATGCGCTGCTGCAGGGCGCGCGTGCCGAACTCGACGCCGCGGAAGTGGCGCATGACCTGGTCACCGTTCCCGGGGCGCTGGAAATTCCGGCCGCGATCGCGATCGCGCTGGACGCGGCCGAACACCACGGCAAGCCCTACGATGCCGCCATCGCGCTCGGCTGCGTGGTGCGCGGCGAGACCATCCATTTCGAAATCGTCTCGATGGAGTCCGCCCGCGCGCTGATGGACCTTTCGGTCGCGCGCCGTCTGCCGCTCGGCAACGGCATCATCACCGTCAACACCGACGAACAGGCGTGGCAGCGCGCCCGCCGCAACGATCTCGACAAGGGTGGCGACGCCGCGCGCGCCGCGCTGGCGATGCTGCGGATCAAGCGTCGCCTGGTGGCGGGACGACCATGACTGACGGCAGGAAAGGCGACGACAAGAAAGCCAACCGGCGCGGCGCGGCCCGGCTCGCCGCGGTCCAGGCGCTGTACCAGATGGACATCGGCGGCGCCGGCATCAACGACATCTTTGCCGAATACGAAAGCCACTGGCTCGGCAGCGAAATCGAGGGCGACACCTACCTGCCGGCGGAAGCGGCGTTCTTTCGCGACATCGTCTCCGGCGTGGTGCGCGACCAGGCCAAGCTCGACCCCTTGCTCGACGACGCGCTGACCCGCGGCTGGCCGCTGCAGCGCATCGACGCGATCCTGCGCGCGGTGCTGCGGGCCGGCGCCTATGAACTCGAGCACCGCAAGGACGTTCCGGCGCGCGTGGTGATCAAGGAGTATGTCGACGTCGCCAACGCGTTCGTCGACCGCGACGAGACCGGGCTCGTGAACGCCGTGCTCGACCAGCTCGGACGCAAGTTTCGCGCCGACGAATTTTCGCGAACGGGCAGCCAGCCGTGACGCAGGACCGCACCGGCCGCTCCGGTGAGGACACTCTGATCGCGCGCTATTTCCGCCCGCTGGCGACCGACCCCGGCGCCTTCAACCTGGTCGACGATGCGGCGGTGCTCGCGAACCGCGGCGAGGATATCGTCGTCACCACCGACGCGATCGTCGAGGGCGTGCATTTTCTCGCCGAAGATCCGCCCGACACGGTCGCGCGCAAGGCCTTGCGGGTCAATCTGTCCGACCTCGCGGCAAAAGGGGCGACCGCGGCGGGCTTCGTCCTCACGCTCGCCTTGCGGCAGGCCGATGACGCCTGGCTGAAGCCGTTTGCGCAGGCGCTCGGCGAGGATGCGAAAGCCTTCGATTGCCCGCTGCTGGGCGGCGACACGGTTGCGACGCCGGGACCGCTGATGATTTCGGTCACGGCATTCGGCCGGGTGCCCGTCGGCACCATGGTGCGGCGGTCGGGTGCCGAAGCGGGAGACCGCCTGTTTGTCACCGGGACCATTGGCGACGCGGCACTCGGGCTCGATGTCCTGCGTGGCGGTGCGGTCGCGGCGGCGCTTGCGGAAGCGCCGGCGCTGCGCGAGGCGCTGATTTCGCGCTACCGGGTGCCGGAGGTTCGTCTGGCTCTCGCCGAGGCGGTCCGGCGCCACGCCCACGCGTCAATGGACGTCTCCGACGGTCTTGCCGGAGATCTCGCCAAGCTGTGCGCGGCCTCGGGGGTTTCGGCGCAAGTGAAGGCATCCGCGGTGCCGCTGTCGGAGGCGGGGCGACGCGTGCTGGCGCAACGGCCGGCCGAACTCGAAATGGTGCTCGCCGGCGGCGACGACTACGAGGTGCTGTGCGCGGTACCGGCGAATCGCTGTGACGGCTTTGTCGAAGCCGCACGGTCCGCCGGGATCGCGGTGACGGCGATCGGCACCGTGGTCGTCGGTCACGAACCCCCGGCCTTCCTTGACACCAAGGGCCGGGCCATTGCGCTGTCCCGGCTGTCCTTTAGCCATTTCTAGCTCTCTGACGCCAGGCGCGCCGAAGGCCTTGGCCAAACTAACCAATTACTAGGAAAATCGCTGGATTGGAGGGGCGGCCGAGATTGCGCCGGGGGGGCGATTTTGGCATGGTTCGCGCCAAATTGAGGCAGCTGGCGCAGCTTGGGGGCGCCCGGCGGCCTTCTTTTTGGGCGTCCATCGGCTGCGGCCGGACTGGGTGACTCGGGGAAACAACAGGATTTGAGGCTATCGTCATGACAACTCTATGGGCGATCATCATCGCCGGAGCGCTCTCCATCGTTTACGCCATCTGGGCGACCTCGTCGGTGCTCAGCGCCGATGCCGGCAACGCCCGCATGCAGGAAATCGCGGCAGCCGTGCGCGAGGGCGCGCAGGCCTATCTGCGCCGCCAATACACCACGATCGGGATTGTGGGGGTGGTGATCTTCCTGCTGCTGGCCTATTTCCTCGGCGTCCTCGTCGCGGTGGGCTTCGCCGTCGGTGCGATCCTGTCGGGTGCGGCCGGCTTCATTGGCATGAACGTCTCGGTGCGCGCCAACGTCCGCACCGCCCAGGCCGCGACCAAGTCGCTGGCCGGCGGCCTCGAACTCGCGTTCAAGGCGGGCGCGATCACGGGCATGCTCGTCGCCGGACTGGCGCTGCTCGGCGTCACCATCTATTTCGCCTTCCTCACCCACTATCTGAATCTGGCCCCGAACAGCCGCACCGTGGTCGACGCCATGGTGGCGCTCGGCTTCGGCGCGTCCCTGATCTCGATCTTCGCTCGGCTCGGCGGCGGCATCTTCACCAAGGGCGCCGACGTCGGCGGCGACCTGGTGGGCAAGGTCGAAGCCGGTATTCCCGAGGACGATCCGCGCAATCCCGCCACCATCGCCGACAACGTCGGTGACAATGTCGGCGACTGCGCCGGCATGGCCGCCGACCTGTTCGAGACCTATGCGGTGACCGCGGTGGCGACCATGGTGCTGGCGGCGATCTTCTTCGCGACCTCGCCGCTCTTGACCAACATGATGACGCTGCCGCTGGCGATCGGTGGCATCTGCATCATCACCTCGATCGCCGGCACGTTCTTCGTCAAGCTCGGCGCCAGCCAGTCGATCATGGGCGCCCTGTACAAGGGCCTGATCGCTACCGGCTTGCTCTCGCTGGTCGGTGTCGGCCTCGTGATCAACTACCTGATCGGGTTTGGGCCGCTGCAGGGCGTGTCCTTCACGGGCCTCGCGCTGTTCGAATGCGGCGTGGTCGGCCTAGCGGTGACCGGTCTGATCATCTGGATCACTGAATACTACACCGGCACGGACTTCCGTCCGGTGAAGTCGATCGCGCAGGCTTCCGTCACCGGTCACGGCACCAACGTGATCCAGGGCCTCGCCATCTCGATGGAGTCCACCGCGCTTCCGGCGATCGTCATCATCGCCGGCATCCTGGTCACCCACAGCCTGGCCGGCCTGTTCGGCATCGCGATCGCCACCACCACCATGCTGGCGCTGGCCGGCATGATCGTGGCTCTCGACGCGTTCGGTCCGGTGACCGACAACGCCGGCGGCATCGCCGAAATGGCGGGACTGCCGAAGGAGGTGCGCAAGGCGACCGACGCGCTCGACGCGGTCGGCAACACCACCAAGGCGGTGACCAAGGGCTACGCGATCGGCTCCGCCGGTCTCGGCGCGCTGGTGCTGTTCGCGGCCTATAACGAGGACCTGAAGTACTTCGTCGCCCATGCGGCGGAAGCCAAATACTTCGTCGGCGTCAAGCCGGACTTCGCGCTGACCAACCCCTATGTGGTGGTCGGCCTGTTGTTTGGTGGCCTGCTGCCCTACCTGTTCGGTGCCATGGGCATGACCGCTGTCGGCCGCGCCGCCGGCGCGATCGTCGAGGAAGTGCGTCGCCAGTTCCGCGAGAAGCCGGGCATCATGCAGGGCAAGGACAAGCCGGACTACGGCAGGGCCGTCGACATCCTGACCAAGGCCGCGATCAAGGAAATGATCATTCCGTCGCTGCTGCCGGTGCTCTCCCCGATCGTGGTCTATTTCGCGATCTATCTCATCGCGGGCGGCGGCGCGGACGGCAAGTCGGCGGCGTTCTCGGCCGTCGGCGCCATGCTGCTGGGCGTCATCGTCACCGGGCTGTTCGTCGCGATCTCGATGACCTCGGGAGGCGGCGCCTGGGACAATGCCAAGAAGTACATCGAGGACGGTCACTTCGGCGGCAAGGGATCCGACGCCCACAAGGCTGCGGTGACCGGAGATACCGTCGGCGATCCCTACAAGGACACGGCCGGTCCGGCCGTCAACCCGATGATCAAGATCACCAACATCGTCGCCTTGCTGCTGCTCGCGGTTCTCGCGCGCTGACACGCGCCGACGCCCCCCGAAAACGACAAAGGGCCCGCATCGTGCGGGCCCTTTGCATTGGACGGGGATGGAGTGAATTGCGCTGCGACCCAGCCTTAACACCCATGCGGCGATCCCGCCGCGGCGTCGCGTGAGGCGGTCCGCAGTGCCGCGGCTCGGCTCAGTTGCCGCTCATGCCCCGGAACGGGTTTATCTTCAGCAGTGGCGTGAGGTAGTTCATTTCCTGGCCGCTGGTCGGCGTGGTGCGGCTGATGAAGTCGAACACCCTGCCGTCCTGCAGGCCGTAATTGGCCAGCCGGGTGACGTGGCGGTTCTTGTCGAAATAGACCGCGATCACCCGCTGGTCGATGACCTGCTGTTTCATGAACGCGACTTTGCGCTCCGCGCGCTCCGAGATGTAGTAGAACACCTCGCCATCGAGGGTCGCCACCGTCGACGGCGTGCCGAGCACAATCAGCACCTGATCCTGGCTGGCGCCGATCGGAATCTGCTCCAGCGCGCCCTGCGGCAGAACGTAGCCCTTCTGGAACTGTTCGGAGGTGCAGGCGCCGAGCGCCCCGCACGCCAGCGCGGCGGCGACGAGCAGCGCGAGCCGATGGCGGCGCGCCGGCAAGGCGCGGGCCGGGCTGCTCAGAAAGCCCACTGCGGTCCAATCGTTCATCGCGGGGCTTGCCCCTTCCTCTTGCATCGGGTCAGGCGTTGACGTACCGGGCAGGGGAGTTGCTTGCAAGTGACAAGACCACCCCATCTATTACCCTGTTTTCCGAAGTTCGTGAGACGCTCGCAGCAACCCCTTCACACCAACTTCGGAAACAAAAGGGTAATAGAATCATAAACCTGCTAGTGCCCTTTGCTTTTCGAAGTTCGTGAAAGAGGTTGCCGCTATGTATCACGAACTTCGAAATGCGGGCACTAGGGTCCGGACTCAATTGAGCCACCATAGGACTGT
>JBKQQE010000661.1:0-8308 GCA_052326245.1 Xanthobacteraceae bacterium
GCTCGTCGCTGCTGGCCATCGCCGTGAGCCTGGTCAGCCCGCGCTTGGCGCTGTGGGCCTTCGCCATCAATCTGGCCGCGCCCGTGGCCAGGCGGCACGGCGCGGCGGGGGCCTGAGCGCCTGACCGAAAATGCGACGAGCACACTCTAAGCAATACTCACATCGTGTGATTGTTCGTTCTTGCGTCATGCGCGGGCTTGACCCGCGCATCCACTCTTTAGGGCCTCGCCTCGTTGCAAAGCGTGGATTGCCGGGTCAAGCCCGCGCATGACGAGTTCATCAATAATGGCCTGATTCTATTGGCTTGCATTTTGAGTCAGACTCTCTGGACGACGACATAGCCGACTAGACTGTCGTGGTCTCAATCGGTCATCGCGGCGTACATGTCGGCGGCGGTCTTGGCGCCGCGCATGCGGGGCAGGGTGTCGCGCCCCTTCAGCCGGCGGGCGACCGCGGCGAGCGCGACCAGTTGGTCCGCATCGACGGTGTCCGGCAACAGCAGCAGCACGACGATATCGACGTCGCGGCCGTCGATGGCGTCGAATGCGATGGGATGTTTCAGCTTCACGATGTCGGCGAACGGCCGCGTCACCGTCTTCAGCCGCGTGTGCGGAATGGCGACACCGTCGCCGATGCCGGTCGAGCCCAGTTGCTCGCGCTTCAGGACGGCGGAAGCCACGTCCCCGGCGTTCAGGCCCGCGGCCGCCGCGACCCGCGCCGACATCTCACGCAGCAATTGCTCCTTGGAATCCGCGCGAACGTTCACGGCAACCTCGGCGGGGGACACGAAGTCGGAAATCTTCATCGTGGTGTCTCGTTATTGCCCGTTGGGCCGCTGGCCGATGGTTTTCAGGCAAGATCCGGGCCAGCGCCGGCAGCCTTCCATGTGCACCAATTAGTCCGGTGCGCGGAGCCGATAGCCGATTCCGGCTTCGGTCAGAATATAGCGCGGTTGTTCGGCATTGCCCTCGATCTTCTGTCGCAGCTGCCGCACATAGACGCGTAAATATTGGGCGTCGGTGAGGTCGTCCCACAATTCGCCGAGCAGGAAGCGGTGGGTCAGCACCTTGCCGGCGTGCTGCACCAGCACCCGCAGCAACTCGTATTCCTTCGGCGACAGCTTGACCTCCTTGTCGCCGACCTTGACGATTCGACGCACCAGATCGACGGAGAGATCCCCGGTGCGGAAGATCGGCCGTTCGCCCTGGACCTGCAACTGGTGGCGCAGCGCGGCGCGGATTCGCGCCAGCAGCTCGTCCATGCCGAACGGCTTGGTCACGTAGTCGTCGGCGCCGAGGTCGAGCGCCTGCACCTTGCCGGCCTCGTCGCCCCGGCTGGACAGCACCACGATCGGAACGCTGTCGTTGCGGGCCCGGATCATGCGCAGCAGATCGTGACCCTGGATGTCGGGCAGACCGAGATCGAGGATCACCAGATCGGGTTCCTGCGCCAGCAGCTCCAGCGCCGTCTTGCCGTTCGGCGCATCCAGAATCTGGTAGCCCTGCGTGCTCAATCCCATGCGCAGCAGTTTGCGAATCGGAGGTTCGTCGTCGACGACCAGGATTTTCAGCGGTGCGGCACTCATGCGTCGGTATCCAGTTGTTTTTGCGTAGCAGGGACCGGTAGTCGGATCGTCAGCACGGCGCCGCTGCGGTCGATGCGGTTCGTGGCCAAGATTGTTCCGTGCATGGCCTCGACGAAGCCGCGCGAGATCGCCAGCCCGAGGCCGGTGCCGGCGCGCACATGGTCCCCCTTCTTGGCGCGATAGAACTTGTCGAAGATCTTCGGCAGATCGTCCGGCGGTATTCCGTCGCCTTCATCGATGACCTGCAGAACGACCTCCTTGCCGTCCCGCCAGCCGCGCACGGTGATCGTGCTGCCCGCCGGGGCGTATTTGGCGGCGTTATCCAGCAGGTTGAACAGCACCTGTTCGAACAGCACGGCGTCGAGCTCGAGCATCGGCAGGCTGGCCTGCAGGTCCAGGTCGACGTGGTGCGGCGCCAGGATCTTGCCGGCCCGCCGCAACGCGCTGCCGATGATATCCCCGAGGTCATGCATCGCGAAGTTCGGAATCGCGGCCCCCGATTCCAGCTTGGTCATGTCCAGCAGGTTGGCGATGAAGCGGTTGAGACGCTCGGACTCGTCGATGATGGTGGTGAGCAGATCCGCCTTCTCCGCATCGCTCAGCCGCGCCGAGAAATCCCGCAGCGCGCTGGCCGATCCCAGAACCGAGGACAGCGGCGTCTTGAGATCGTGGGAAATCGACGTCAGCAGCGCCGAGCGCAGCCGATCGGTCTCGATCTCGCGCTTGACGCGGTCGATGTCCTCGGCGAGGTGGACGCGCTCGATCGCCAGCGCCGCCTGGTCCATCAGGGCATCGAGCAGCCGGCGCTGATCCGGCGTCAGAATGGGTCCGGACCGGTCGTCGTCGATGCCGACCACGCCGATCAGGCCGCGGCCGGTGCGCATCGGCAGGAACAGGCGCTTGGCGCCGGGAAGCGTGTCGGAGCCGCGGCCCGCCGGCCGGTCGTTGCTCCAGGCCCAGTTGGCGGCCGCCAGATCGCCCTGGTCGAGCTCGTCCTCCGGCGGATAGCCGGTCATCACCGTCAGCAGGCCGGATTCCGGCAGTAGCAGGACGACACGGACCTTGAGCATCAGCGCGGTCTGATAGGCCGTCGCCCACAGCACGTCGTCGAGCGTCGCGGTCCCGGCCAGCTTCCGGCTGAAGGAATACAGATACTCGGTCGTGCGCGCGCGGTCGGTCGCCGCGACGGCCTGGCCACGGACCCGCGCGGCGACATTGGAGACGATCAGCGCGATCAGCATGAAGAAGAAGAACGCCGCGACATTGGTCGGGTCGGCGATGGTGAAGGTGTAGATCGGCGGCAGGAAGAAGAAGTTGTAGCAAAGCGACGCGGCGATGCTCGCCAGCAGCGACGGCAGCAAGCCGTAGCGCACGGCGGTGGCGACCACCGCGGTCAGAAACACCAGGTCGACGTTTTCGATCCCGAACCAGGGGCGGATCAGGGTGCCGACCGCGAGCGCGACGGCGACGAACCCGAGCGCCATGGCGTAGGGCAGCGGGTTGAAGGGCTGCGACGGCTCGGCCGTCCGCACCCCCCGCGCCGACGACGGCGCCGTTGTGCTGGCGGTCTCGAGCTGGCCGCCGGCGATGACGTGGACGCTGATCAATCCGGCCTTGCGCACCAGCTGGTGGACGACGGAGCCCCGCATCAGCTCGAACCACCAGGAGCGGTTGGACTTGCCGACGATGATCTGCGTCACGTTGTTGGCCCGCGCGAAGCTCAGGATGTCGTCGGCGATGCGCCGGTCGACTGCGGGAATCGTCAGCGCTTCGCCGCCAAGGGTTTCCGCCAGACGCAGCGTTTCGGCGAGGCGGTCGCGTTCGGCCTGGCTGAGCTGCAGGCTGCGCCGCGTTTCGATGCAGATCGCCGTCCAGGGCGCGTGCAGGCGGTCCGCCAGGCGCTTGGTGTGGCGAATCAGGCCGGGCGCGCGCGGATCCTCGCTGATGCAGACCAGGATTCGTTCGCTCGCAGCCCACGGACCGGCGATCGCGTTGGCCTGCATGTGCGTCAGCAGCTGCTCGTCGACGCGTTCCGCAGTCCGGCGCAGCGCGAGTTCGCGCAGCGCCGTCAGGTTGCCGGCCGAAAAGTAGTGTTCCAGCGCCCGTTCGGCCTGCTTGGGGACGTAGACCTTGCCTTCCTTGAGGCGCTGGATCAGCTCGTCCGGCGGCAGATCGATCAGTTCGATGGCATCCGCAAGATCGAAGATCGAATCCGGGACGGTCTCGCGGACGCGGACGCGGGTAATCTGCGCGATGACGTCGTTCAGGCTGTCGATGTGCTGGATGTTGACGGCGGTATAGACGTCGATGCCGTTGTCGAGCAGCTCCTCGACGTCCATGAAGCGTTTCGGATGCCGGCAGCCCGGCGCGTTGGTGTGGGCGAGCTCGTCGACGATCGCGATCTGGGGATGGCGCGCCAGCAGCGCGTCCAGGTCCATCTCCTCGATCATCTGTCCCCGGTAGTCGATGCGCTGACGCGGGATGATCTCGAGGCCCGCGAGCAGCGCCTGGGTCTCCAGCCGGCCGTGGGTCTCGACGATGCCGACCACCACGTCGACGCCGGCGCGCCGCTTGGCGTGGGCGCTTTGCAGCATCTCGTAGGTCTTGCCGACGCCAGGCGCCGCGCCAAGAAAGATCTTCAGGCGTCCGCGGTGGCTCTCGGCGCGGCGGGCGGCCTCGAGCAGGGCGTCCGGCGAGGGGCGGGTATCGGGGCTATCGGTCGCCATTGGCCCGTTACGTCCTTGGTGCGCCGCACCCAATCGAAGCGGGAGAGGCGG
This sequence comes from Xanthobacteraceae bacterium, assembly GCA_052326245.1. Lineage (GTDB taxonomy): Bacteria > Pseudomonadota > Alphaproteobacteria > Rhizobiales > Xanthobacteraceae > Bradyrhizobium_A. The sequence continues at coordinate 4,363 of JBKQQE010000661.1, forward strand.
CGCGCGTTCGTTTCCGGCAGCATCGCAGGTGTCGATTCTGCCTAGTTCGATTCGATCACGTCGATTCGATCACGCGCCGCCGGCTGCGTCCACTTTCCGCAGTCGCCCTCAAGGACGGCCGTTCGGGCCGGAGGCGGCGCGATCGAGCGCCATGTTGAGCGCCAGAACGTTGACGCGGGGCTCGCCCAGAAGGCCCATCAGGCGCCCCTCGATGCGCTCGCTGACGAGCTTGCGGACGCTATCTTCGGTCATCTGCCGGGCTTTCGCAACACGAGGCACCTGAAACAGCGCGGCTTCCGGCGAGATATGGGGATCCAGGCCGCTGGCGGTGGTGGTCACCAGATCGATCGGCACGGGCATCGACGGGTTCTCCGCCTTCAGCTTGCCGACATCCTCCGTGACCCGGTCGATCAGCGCCTTGCTGGTCGGTCCGAGGTTGGAGCCGGACGAGTTCGCCGCGTTGTAGGGCGCGGGAACGGTCTTGGTCGAGTCATTGGGATCCGCGGTGGTGGTCACCGAGGGGCGGCCATGGAAATATTGATCGCCCTTGAATTCCTGGCCGATCAGCGCGGACCCGACGACCTTTCCATCCTGCTCGATCAGGCTGCCTTGCGCCTGGTAGGGAAAGATCACGCCGGCGAGGCCGGTGATGCCGAGCGGGTAGGCCAGCCCGGTAATCAGGGTCAGGGCCACAAGAACCACGAGCGCCGGACGAATTTCACTGAACATGGTGGTCTCCTCAGGCGAGATGCAGCGCCGCGACGACGATGTCGATCGCCTTGATGCCGATGAACGGGATGATGATGCCGCCCAGGCCGTAGACCAGCAGGTTGCGGCTCAGGAGCGCGCCGGCGCCGATCGGACGATAGGCGACGCCCTTCAGCGCCAGCGGAATCAGGGCGATGATGATCAGCGCATTGAAGATGATCGCCGACAGGATCGCGCTTTGCGGGCTCGTCAGGCGCATGATGTTGAGCGCCTGCAGCTGCGGGTAGAACGCCAGGAAGATCGCCGGAATGATGGCGAAGTACTTCGCGACGTCGTTGGCGATCGAGAACGTGGTCAGCGCGCCGCGGGTCATCAACAGCTGCTTGCCGATCTCGACCACCTCGATCAGCTTGGTCGGGTTGGAATCCAGGTCCACCATGTTGCCGGCTTCGCGCGCCGCCTGGGTGCCGGTGTTCATGGCCACGCCGACGTCGGCCTGGGCCAGCGCCGGGGCATCGTTGGTGCCGTCGCCGCACATGGCGACCAGCTTGCCCTTCGACTGCTCGTCGCGGATCAGCCTCAGCTTGTCCTCCGGGGTCGCCTGCGCCAGGAAATCGTCGACGCCCGCTTCGGCCGCAATCGCCGCCGCGGTCAGCGGATTGTCGCCGGTAATCATAACCGTGCGGATGCCCATGCGGCGCAGTTCGGCGAAACGTTCGCGAATGCCGCCCTTGATGATGTCCTTCAGCTGATTGACGCCGAGCAGCCGGTCGTCGAGCGCGACCGCGAGCGGCGTACCGCCGGACTTCGCGATCTCTTCGGCGATGAGCTGGATCTCCCGGGCCGCGTCCGAGTTGATGCTGGTCTGCGGAATCCGCGCCAGCGACCCCGCCGCCGCTGCCGATCGCGGCGTCGTGCTGAGATAGTTGATGATCGCGTCGATGGCGCCCTTGCGCACCGACGATGTGCCGGTATCGACGCCGCTCATCCGGGTTTGCGCGGTGAACGGAATGAAGGTCGCGCCGAGCTCGGCCATGTCGCGGCCGCGGATGCCGTATTTCTCCTTGGCCAGCACCACGATCGACCGGCCTTCCGGCGTCTCGTCGGCGAGCGAGGCAAGCTGCGCCGCGTCGGCGAGCTCCTGCTCGGTGACGCCGCGAACCGGCCGGAACGCCGTCGCCTGCCGGTTGCCGAGCGTGATGGTGCCGGTCTTGTCGAGCAGCAGGGTGTCGACGTCTCCCGCCGCCTCGACGGCGCGGCCGGACATCGCCAGCACGTTGAAGCGCACCAGGCGGTCCATGCCGGCGATCCCGATCGCCGACAGCAGGGCGCCGATGGTGGTCGGGATCAGGGTCACGAACAACGCCACCAGCACGATGATGGAGACCTGGCCGCCGGCATAGGCCGCGTAGCCCGGGATCGTGACCGTCGCGAACACGAAGATGATGGTCAGGCCCGCGAGCAGGATGTTGAGCGCGATTTCGTTCGGCGTCTTCTGCCGCTCGGCGCCCTCGACCAGCTTGATCATGCGGTCGATGAAGGTCGACCCCTGCGCCGCGGTGATCCGCACCCGGATCCAGTCCGACAGCACCTGGGTTCCGCCGGTCACCGCGGAGCGGTCGCCGCCGGACTCCCGGATCACCGGCGCGGACTCGCCGGTGATCGCGGCTTCGTTCACCGAGGCGACGCCTTCGATGACCTCGCCGTCGGAGGGGATGTTGTCGCCCGCCTCGACCAGAACCACGTCGCCGACCTTCAGGCTGGTGCCCGAGACCACGCGATAGGCCTTGTCCGATCCCGTCAGCAGCTTCGCCTTGCTTTCGGTGCGGGTTTTTTTCAGGGACTCGGCCTGCGCCTTGCCGCGTCCCTCGGCGACGGCTTCGGCGAAATTCGCGAACAGCACGGTGAACCAGAGCCACAGGATGATCTGGAACGTGAACGCCAGATCGGCGCCGCCGGCGACCAGCGTGCGTACGAAAATGACCGTGGTCAGCGCCGCGACCACCTCGACCACGAACATCACCGGATTCTTGATCATCATCCGGGGGTCAAGCTTGACGAACGCCGATCCGATCGCGGGCATCACGATCTTCGGATCGAGCATCGCCGAGACCGGGACCCGCTTTTGCAACTTCATCGATTCCATGGAGGTCACTCCGAACAGAAGGGGTCAGAACAGGGTGTTGGCGGTCATCGCGAGATGCTCGACCAGCGGACCGAGCGCCAGGGCGGGGAAGAAGGTGAGCCCGCCGATGATCAGGATCACGCCCACCACCAGCCCGACGAACAGGCCGCCGGTGGTCGGCAGCGTGCCGGCGGATGGCGGCACCAGCTTCTTCTGCGCCAGCGAACCTGCCAGCGCCATCGCCGGGATGATCATGAAGAAGCGCCCCACGAACATCGAGATGGCGAGGGTGAGGTTGTAGAACATCGTGTTGCCGCTCAGGCCGCCGAAGGCCGAACCGTTGTTGCCGGTGGACGAGGTGTAGGCATAGAGCACTTCGGTGAAGCCGTGAGGCCCCGCGTTGCTCATGGCGGCGGCGGTCGACGGCATCGCCACCGCCAGCGCCGTCCAGCCGAGATACATCAGCGGCAGCACCAGGATCGCCAGCATCGCCATCTTGACCTCGCGGGCCTCGATTTTCTTGCCGACATATTCCGGCGTGCGGCCGACCATCAGGCCGGCGACGAAGATCGCGAGCACGACGAACAGCAGCATGCCGTACAGCCCGGCGCCGACGCCGCCGATGATGATCTCGCCGAGTTGCATGTTGATCAGGGGGATCATGCCGCCCAGCGCCGTGAAGGAATCGTGCATGGCGTTGACCGCGCCGCAGGACGCCGCGGTGGTGATGACCGCGAACAGGGACGAGGCCACGATGCCGAAGCGAACCTCCTTGCCTTCCATGTTGCCGCCGGTGAGGCCCAGCGCGTTCAGCCCGGTGGTGCCGGAGGCTTCCGCCCAATAGGTGACGCCGACGCCGGCGATGAACAGCACGCCCATCACCGCGAGGATCGCCCAGCCCTGGCGCTGGTCGCCGACCATGCGGCCGAACACGTTGGTGAGCGCCGCGCCGATCACGAAGATCGACAGCATCTGCACGAAATTGGCGAGCGCGGTCGGGTTCTCGAACGGATGCGCAGCGTTGGCGTTGAAGAAGCCGCCGCCATTGGTGCCCAGCATCTTAATGGCTTCCTGCGAAGCCACCGGCCCCTGGCCGATAGTCTGCGTACTGCC
>JBKQQE010000662.1:0-12030 GCA_052326245.1 Xanthobacteraceae bacterium
ATTTGAAGGCGTCATTTTCAGGTCATTAAAATGTTGTTAGCCAAAGCTACCGTCCCGGAAACGACAAAGATCGTCGCGTCGACGGGACGGACGCTCGCTGGCGCCAACCAAGTTGATTCAGCGTTTCCGACCGATGAAGCGCGATTCAGAGAGACGTTGACTTATGCGCATTCTGTTTTGCGGGATCAATTATGCGCCCGATTTAATTGGCGTCGCGAAGTACAATACCGAGCTTTGCGAAAGCCTGGCGGCCCGCGGTCATGAGGTTAAGGTCGTCACGGCGCCTCCCTATTATCCCGATTGGAGCGTGCCTGAAGATTATCGTTCGCTCTGGTATAATGCGGAATTACTGAACGGCATCGAGGTGACGCGGTCACCGATCTACGTGCCGGATCGGCCGTCGGGTTCCAGGCGGCTCCTGCACCATGCGTCCTTCTCGATTTCGAGCTTTGCTCCGGTGCTGTCGAAGGCGGTTCGGTGGCGGCCCGATATCGTGTTCACGGTGGCGCCATCGCTGCTGTCGGCGCCAACCGCCGCCCTTGCGGCCAGGACCATTGGCGTTCCCTCGTGGCTGCACGTTCAGGACCTCGAGATCGATGCGGCGTTCGAGCTGGGTCTGCTGCGGAACGATCTCTTGCGCGGACTGATGCTCGGAATCGAGCGCAGGATCCTTCGTGCGTTTGACCGCGTTTCGACGATTTCACCGCAGATGCGCGGCCGGCTCGCAGAGAAGGGCGTCGCGCTGGAAAAGCTGCTGGAGATTCGCAACTGGACTGATCTGGGCGCGATCGTTCCCGGCGACAGCGACACCCGGCTGCGGGCTAACCTCGGCCTGAAGCCCACCGACACGGTGGTGCTTTATTCCGGGGCAATGTCGGAAAAGCAGGGGCTGGATCTGGTCGTTACCGCTGCCGCGGCGACGCGCGAGAGTCATCCCTCGATCCACTACATCCTCTGCGGAAATGGTCCGCAGAAGGAAGAGCTGGCCGAACGCGCGCGCGGGCTCGCGAACACGCATTTCATCGATCTTCAGCCCGTAGAGCTGTTTTCGGAGCTGCTCAACACCGCCGACATTCACTGCATGCCGCAGAAGGCAAGAGCCGCCGATCTTGTGCTGCCCTCCAAACTCTCCGGCATGCTGGCTTCCGGGCGGCCGATCATTGTGATGGCCGATCCGGGCACGGGAATTGCTCTAGAGACCCAGGACGCCGGGCTTGTGATCCCGCCGGGCGATGCCGGCGAATTGGCCACGGCTGTCAAAACGCTGGCCGAGAACGCGTCGTTGCGCCGGCGCTTGGGCGCGGCGGGGCGCGTTCGGGCGGAGCAGCAGTGGGATCGTGCTTCGGTCATCAGCTCGATCGAGGATGAGTTTTCGAACCTTGAGCCGCGCTCGGGACGCTCCGGGCCGCTGTCCGCCGCCAGGAAACGCTACCTGCTGGACAAGGCGCTACGCGGTAGCGCTGTGACGCAACCGCCGCTGTGACTTGAGATTTGTACCATAATCGGCGGCCGCTTCCTGACGCCCAGCCTCGAGCGAGGCAAACTTGGCGGATCAGACCTGGCCAGCCGAACCGCCGCCGCGACACCAGTCGCGCCACATGGTGCGGTAGGCGGCCTCGAGCTGGCGGGTGAAGGGGGCTGCGTCGCACAACGCGGAGGCGGCGACGCGGGCACGCAGGCCAGTCCGCAGGCTGGCCAGCGCCGGCAGGTCCGCAGCGAGGCGCGCCGCGGTCTCGACATAGGCCTGCGGGCTTTCAGCGACGAGGTCCTGCAGGCCGACGTGGGTCAGCATGCTCGCCCCGACGCGGGCGGCATGGCGGTCTCCCGCAAGCGTGACCACCGGCACGCCCATCCACAGCGACTCGCAGGTCGTCGTCGCGCCGTTGTAGGGAAAGGTATCGAGCGCGATATCGACGCCGCCATAGGCCGCAAGATGCTCCAGCGTCGATTCCAGCTTGCCCACGAGGTCGACGCGGTCGCGCGCGATGCCGCGGCGCTCGAACATGTTATGCATGCGGACCCGCATGTCGGCCATCCCGAGCCATCGGTGCTTGAGGACCAGGCGGGACCCGGGAACGCGCTGGAGTATGGCGATCCACAAGTCCAGCGCGGCCGCATTGACCTTCACGAGGTTGTTGAAGGAGCCGAACGTCACGGTGCCCCGCTCCGCCGCCGGCAGCGGCGCGACGTCGGGCGCCGATTCCGGGGCGGTGTAGCAATGAAATCCATCGGGCAAGCGGATCAGCCGCTCGCTCGACAGCTGGTCCGCGACACCGGGTGGATCCACGATGGCGTCGCTGAGCCTGTAGTCGATAGCCATCAGGCCGGTCGTGTCCGGGTATCCGAGCCACGTCACCTGAACCGGCGCGGGTCGCCGCGCGAAGACGGGCAGACGGTTGCCGCTGGTATGGCCCGACAAATCGACCAGGATGTCGATCCCGTCCTGGCGCACGACCGCGGCGAGGTCGTCGTCACTCACGCCGATGGTCGAGCGCCACACCGCGGCACGCGACCTGAACAACGACGTCATCTCGTCCTCGTCGGCACACCCCGAATAGCAACAGATTTCGACGGCGGAATCGTCGTGCTCGCGGAAGATGCCGGACAGGAAATACCCGACCGAGTGTGTGCGGAAATCGGCTGACACGTATCCCACCCGCAGCCGCCGCTCGGGATCCGGCGGATTTTCGAAGTCCGTGAAGACAGGAAGACTGCCGTAGAGCCGTTGCGCTTCGCCATGGGCGTCGCGCAGCATCGTCGGTGCGACGGTGGGGTCATAGTGGAGAATCAGGAGAAGCGCGGAGAGATGGCTGGCGTAGCTGAGGCGCAGTTGCTCCGCATAACGGTGGCGCGCGACGGCATCCTCGCCGGCGCCGGCCGGCGGCGGCTTACCCTCGCCGCAGGCGTGATAGGCGGCAGCAAGCAGCGGATCGCGCGCGGCGGCCCGCTCGATGCCCTGAACCATCCGCGCGAACAGGCGCTGGGCCTCCCGCACGCCGATCTCAGTCGGCGACAGCGCGGCGTCGAGCTCCGGCGTGGACGCAATGGCGCGGGCGTAGCACTCGTTCGCGTCGTCGAGCTTGCCGATCTCGGAGAGCGCGTCGCCGAGATTACGCCACGCCACGCCGTATTCGGGCCGCAGCGCCAGCGCCTTGCGATAGTGTTCGATCGCGGCCACCTGATCGCCGAGGGAGTGCAACGCGTCACCGAGATTGTTCCAGATCTCCGGCAGATCCGGCCGGAACTGCAACGCTTTGCGGTACTCCACGATTGCCTCGTCGAAACGGCGCAGATCGTTGAGGGCGATCCCCAGATTGTTGAGCGCCTCGGGATAGTCCGGATGAATCGCGATCGCCTCTTGATAGTGGACGAGCGCGGCATCGGGCCTTCCGGCCTGATGCTCCAGAAATGCTTTCGCAAGAGCTCGCTCCGCCTCGGCAAGCGAGGCCGGATTGCTTCCGGAATTCAATGACGTCGATGGCGCGGCTGGTGATGCCAAGATGCTGCCCCTGGTTGTTGGTGCGTGTCACTGCAGGCGGGTGGCCGCGTCGTTTGGTCACCCCATCCTCTACTAGCGTAAAAACAGCATCTACTTATGACATCGCAATTGCGCCAAAGCCGGTGCACCTGGGCAGGGGTTTGGTACCTTTCGAAACCGTAATTTATCAAACAACCTAAATAGTGCCGCCTTCGCAAAGGTGTCACGTTAGCGGTGAATAACCACACGCAAGGGCATAGCTGTGGGAGCTTAACCCTTTAGATCAGCCACGAAACCCGGAACGCGCCTATGGCAATGGCCGACGATTTTGCCGAGTACCTTCGCGGCAGGGAATTGCTCGGCTCCGACGTCGCCTTGCCGGGCGAGGCCGGTCCTCCGTCGGACGGTTCGCACCTGCACGGCCCCGAAAAGCCACTACGTAAATTGTGGGAGCTGACCGACCTCACGGCGCAGCAGTTCGCCGCAGAGGTCGCGCAATTCTGTGGACTTCCGCAAGTCGCGCTGCCCGAAATGTTGGCGGGGACCGCGCTCGTCAAGCAATTCGCGCGCCGCTTCCTGCGCGAGATGATGGTGTTTCCGTATCAACTGGAGGACGGCAAAAGCGTCCTCGCGGTTGCCGACCCGGGCGATACGGCCGCCGTTCGGGCCGCGGAAATCGTGCTCGGCGAAGGCATTGAGATCAAGGTCGCCTCGTTCGAGGACATTGCGACCGCCCTCAACCAGCGCCTGGGCGAAGACGAGGTTTCAGCCGGTAACGGGGAAAGCGCCGCAGTCCGCGAAGACGACATCGAAAGCCTGCGCGATCTCGCTAGCGGCGCTCCGGTGGTTCGAGCCGTGAACGACCTGTTCGAGCGGGCCGTCGAGCTTCGCGCCAGCGATATTCACATCGAGCCGTTCAAGAACGGGCTCGTGGTGCGGCTTCGTATCGACGGTTTGCTGCGCACCGTAGCGGCCCCGGCCGATGCCCTGCCTCAAGCCCTGATTTCCCGGGTCAAGATCCTGGCTGGCCTCAATATCGCCGAGCGACGGCTGCCGCAGGACGGCGCCGCTCGGTTGCGGATCGCGCGCGCAGACGTCGATATTCGCGTCGCGATCATGCCGACGCAGCACGGCGAATCAGCGGTGATTCGCCTGTTGATGAAAGATCGCGGCTTGCTCGCGATCGAGAAACTGGGCTTCGCCCCTCCCGACGAGGCTAAGCTACGCAGACTGCTGACGTTACCCCATGGCATGATTGTGGTCACCGGTCCGACCGGCAGCGGCAAGACGACGACACTGGCGACTGTACTTTCCATTCTCAATGAGTCGACGCGGAAAATCCTGACCATCGAAGATCCGGTCGAATACGAAATCCAGGGCATCAGCCAGTCGCAAGCGAAGCCCTCGATCGGCCTGACGTTTGCGACCGCGTTGCGCGCTTTCGTGCGTCAGGACCCGGACGTGATCATGGTCGGCGAAATCCGCGATGCCGAAACAGCCCATATCGCGATCCATGCGGCCCTGACGGGCCATCTGGTTCTCACCACCCTGCACACCGACACCGCCGCCGCCGCCGTGCCGCGGCTGCTCGATCTCGGGGTCGAGAGTTTTCTGCTGCGCTCGACGCTACGGGCTGTGATCGCCCAGCGCCTGGTTCGCCAGTTATGCGATCGATGCAAGGTGCAGCGAACCCTTACCCCGGGAGACTTCGCAACCGACCCGCGATATGACGCGCTGGGGTTCAAGGCCGGCGAGAAGGTCTTCGATCCGGGCCGTTGCGAGCGGTGCGGTGGTACCGGCTATCGCGGACGGCTGGGCGTGTTCGAAGTCCTCGAAATCAACGAGGACGTGCGCAACCTGATTTCGCCGCACACCGACTCCACCACAATCGACAAAGTCGCGATTCGGGACGGCATGACCACGATGGTGGATGACGGTGTGTTGAAATGTCGGACCGGCGTGACTTCGGCGGCGGAAGTTCTTCGCGTCACGACGATCAGGTAACTGCATGCCCAATTTTCGGTACCGCGCGCTGACCCAGAACGGCGAGATGGTGAACGGATCAATTTCCGCGCCGTCGGCGGCCGAAGTTGCTCACCGCATCGAGTATCTCGGCCTGGTTCCAATCGAGACGGTCGTCGATGACGGCACAAAGGCGGTCTCCCGCATGGCGGTGTCGTTCTTCAACCGCCCCAGCGCCGCCGACGTGACGCTGTTCACCCGCGACCTCGCCTTGCTGCTTGCGGCCGGGGCGCGGCTTGATGACGGGCTGGAATTGCTTGTTAGCGACGTCGATACCGGGCGGCTTCGACCGATCGTCGCCAAGATCAGGGCGAGCGTGCTAGCGGGCGAAAGCTTCGCCGAGGCGCTGTCGCATCACGCTCACTTGTTTCCCGCAATCTTTGTGGCTCTGGTCCGGGTCGGCGAGGCCTCGGGGTCGCTTGGCCATATCCTGGAGATTTTGGCCGCCGAGCGCGCGCGCAGCGAAGCCTTGCAACGCAAGTTCACCGATGCGCTGCACTACCCGGCCTTCGTGCTTGCCGCGGCCGCGGTGGTGCTGCTCTTCTTCATCATATTCGTGCTGCCGCAATTCGCGCCGGTCCTGCGTGACTTCAACGCCAAACTCGATCCGATGATGGAGATGTTTTTCAACCTGTCGGATTTCTTGCGAGCACACGGCACCGCGCTGCTGATCGCAGCCGCGCTGCTGATCGTCGGTGGCTGGCAGTTGCTGCGCCGTGCCACGGTACGCGCCGCGATCGCAACCGAACTCTCGCGGCTCCCGATTGCGTCATCGGTTTTCAATTTCTACCGCACCGGCCTGTTCTGCCGAAACCTCGGGACCCTGCTGGGAAACGATGTCGCGTTGCCGGCGACGTTGCGGATTCTGATCGATATCATGTCAGTGACCGGGAGCCATGCAGTCTGGACGGCGATGGCGGATCGCGTCCGCCACGGCGGCAAACTCTCCGACGCGCTCGCGGCATCCACTGTATTGCCGCCCATGGCCATTCGCATGCTGCGGCTCGGCGAGGAGACCGGCCAACTCCCCCTACTCGCCGCGCGGGTAGCCGAGTTCTACGAAACCAAGCTGCAGCGCAGCCTCGACCGAGTGGTCGGCATCATCGGGCCGCTCGCCATCGTCACCATCAGTATCGTCGTCGGCGGCCTCATCGTATCGGTGATGACCGCTCTCCTGTCCGTCACGCAAGTCGTCGGCTAAATCGGTGGGTATAAGAAGATGAATTGTCTGGCAACTCGGAATCGCGCGATCGGCCGCCGGATTTCCAGCGGGGAACGAGGTTTCACGCTGGTCGAAATGCTGGTGGTGATTACCATCATCGGCCTCATCATGGCTCTCGTCGGGCCACGGGTCCTGAACTATCTGAGCGAATCGAAAATCAAGGCGGCCAAGATCCAGATCCAGAGTTTTACCAGCTCACTCGATCTGTTCTATCTCGATACCGGGCGATATCCGTCGTCGTCCGAGGGTTTGGCCGCGCTGGTGAGGCCGACTGCCGGCGCGGCCGGATGGAACGGGCCCTACCTCAAAGGTGGCAACCTGCCGAACGATCCGTGGGGCAAGCCCTACGTCTATCGCTCGCCCGGCGAGCACAGCCCCTATGAAATCATGTCCTACGGCGCCGACGGCCAGGAGGGCGGGACCGGAGCAGCGGCCGATATTTCGACGGTCGCCCATGAGTAGCAGCGCGGCCACCGAGAACGGTTTCACGCTCATCGAGGTGGTGTGCGTCGTTGCAATCGTCGCGATTTTGGCGGCCATCATCCTTCCACGGATGCCGCTCGCGACGTCGCGCCCGCGGCTCGAAGCGTATGCGGTCGACGCCGCCACGCTGCTCAAGGCCGACCGCAACGCGGCAATTCGCCGGCGCGTCCAGATCACCGCGCAGGTCGACGCGACCGGGCGTGTGATTCACTCCGGATCGACCGGCCGCACCCTGCACATCCCCGACGACGTGGATTTCGATGCTGTCCTTCCGGTGCGTTGCAACGAACGGCCGGCATTTTCCACCATCAGCTTCTTCGCGTCGGGGATGTCGTGTGGCGGCACCATCGCGTTGTCGCGACCGGGGGGCGGCTTCGAGGTCCGGGTGAACTGGCTGACCGGAGGGATCGAGATTGTACCGCGCAATGACAAGTGAACGCCGCCGCTCGGCTGCCGGCTTCACCATGATCGAAGTGCTGGCGGCGCTCGCGCTGGTGGCGGTGTCGGTGAGCGCGATCGGCTCGCTGATGTTCGGATCCAGCAAGGGTGTGAGAGCGATCGAGGACCATCTGGCGCTGGTTGAGACCGCGCGGCTGCTTTCGACCAGCCTGCCCGGTCGAGAGGACCTGGTGCCGGGACGCTTGTCCGGCGAATTGCTGGGACAACGCTGGCGTCTCGACATCACGCCGTTTTCGGGTGGCGGCCCCGGCTTTATTCCCGATTCGGTCTGGATTCCCGAGACCTTGGTCATCCAGGTTCAGTCGCCGTCCGGCACGACTGTGAGCCTGGAAACCGTGCGCCTGCAACACAGGCGGCCCTCATGAACCGGCATGTTGCCAGCATGCGCGTTGGTTGCGGTGGCTTCACCCTGTTCGAAGCCCTGGTCGCAACCGCCTTAATGGGCCTGGTCCTGAGCGCACTCGCAGCGCTCACGGCACAATGGCTGCCCAACTGGGACCGGGGAATCGGTCGGGTGCAGCGCGCGGAAGCCGTCGGGCTCGCTCTCGACCGGCTCGTGGCCGACATTGCGGCGTCGCAGTTCATCATTCCCAATCGGGATTCCAAGCAGCCGCTTTTCGACGGTTCCGACACCGCCCTGACGTTCGTCCGGACCTCGCTGGGACCGAACGCCCGGCCGGGACTCGATGTGGTCCACATCGCCGAGACGGCAGACAGTCGCGGACAGGTACTGGTGCGATCACGAACGGCGTTCGCCCCCTTCTCGACCGCTGCCGTCGCGGTCAGCCAACTCAGCTTCTCCGAGCCAGCGGCACTGTTGCGGGCTCCGTACCATGTCTCGTTCGCCTACGCGGGACGCGACGGCGTCTACCACGACAGCTGGCACGGCGTCGACGCCTTGCCCTCCTTCGTTCGACTGCTGGTCCGCAATGACACCACCGAGCAAACGCTGGCGATTTCGACGGCGACCATGGTCCATGTCGAGGCGCCGGCGAGCATCGTCTGCGCCGATGGCAAGTGCGGCGGCCAGCCGGAACCTGCGGCCGGGCAACCGGACAACGGCAACAGCAACAGTAAATCGGAGCGCAACTGACCCCGATGCACAGCACCGACCATCGTCATCACCGACCAGGCCACGACGGCTTCATCATCGTGGCGGTGATGTGGATATTGATGGCGCTCGCCACGCTGGCGTCGATCTATTCAATTCACGTGGCAAATTCCGCCGTCGCCCGGTCGGTAAGCGAGGATCGCATCCGGGCCGACGGGCTGGTTTCGGCGGCGATCGAACTCACCGCCTATAGCTTGTCGATCCACGACAAGGCCAAGCGACCCACACGCGGGCAGTTCGGGTTTCGGCTGGGAAAGGCGACTATATCGGTCCGCTTCCTGTCGGAGGCCGCCCGGATCGATCTCAATTCCGCACCGAAGCCGCTCTTGATGGGCCTGTTTGCCGCGCTCGGCGCGCAGGGCGAGGCAGCAGAGCAGTATGCGGACCGTATCATTGGCTGGCGCACTGCACCGAAGGCCGGTGCCGACGACAAGGAGGACGCGCGTTACCGCGCGGCCGGCCTGCGCTACGGGCCGCGCGGCGGCCCATTTGGTCATCTCGACGAGCTATGGCTCGTGCAAGGGCTGCCGCCCGCCCTCATCGAACGCGCGATGCCGTACGTCACCATATACAGCGGCCGGTCCGACATAAACGTGCTCGACGCGGCCCCGCTCGCGATTGCGGCGCTTCCCGGAATGTCGGCTGCCCGCTTGAACGCATTCCTCTCGCAGCGGGAAAGCCTGCCGCCGGATACCCAGGTGATCGCAGCAGCCCTTGGATCTGACCAACCCGGCGCGGGCACGACGGGCAGCAACGCTTACCGCGTCGATATAGGCATCGGCTTCGACAACGGCACCCGCGCCGGCGCCGAAGTCATCATCCTCGTCGAAGAGGACGATGGATTGTATCGTGTTCTGTCTTGGCGGGACGATTTGGACGCTCCGCCGGCTTCATCGAACGCGGGGGGGACCTGATGTTTAGCTTCGCGCAGATTTCCGAAATTTTTTCGCACTGGATCGATGCCGTCGCGCTGTTGATCAATTCGCAGTTTGACCGCGTCGGGTCGCGACGGCAAATCCAGCTGATCGAGGAGGCCGGCGATCTTTTCAAATTGCATGCAATCGTGCCGGATCGCAAATTGCAGTTGCACGATCATGAAATCCGGATAGGCGATGGGGGCGTGGCCGATCGTCTGCCCGAGGACTGGGCCGCGGCGATACGCGGCAGCCAGGTTGAAATCGTCATGCGGCCGTCGCGATTTCTGTTTCAACCGCTCGAGCTGCCCAAGCGAGCCGCGGAGTTTCTCGGCGGCATCGTGCGGACCCAAATCGACCGCCTGACCCCCTGGTCGCCCAACGAGGCTGCATATAGCTGGACCCAACCAGTCGACATACCCAATGACCGGATCCTCCTGACCGTCGCCGCGACCGCGAAGGCGATGATCGAACCCTACCTGCAGGCGATCGTGGATCTAGGTGCGACCACAGTTGTGGCGGCGACCTCGGCGCCCGGCGACGATCCGTCGGCGCCGCGCCTGACGATATTCGAGCACAAGGCAGGCGGCGTCATCGACGTCCGGCGTATCCGACAGGCATTGATCGCCATCGTGCTCGCCTCCGGACTCGCTGCGGCCGCAAGCCTCGCGGTTTCAGCGGTGGTCACGGACAGCCTGGACACGGAACAGCAGCAGCTTCAACACCGCATCGCCCAACGCCGCGAGGCGACTACGATCGGCTCCGGCTCGACGGGCCAGAGCGCGCTCGAACGCCGAAAGCAGACCACGCCCTCGACCGTGATCGTCATCGAAGCCCTCTCGGGGCTGCTGCCTGACCATACCTATGTGACCGAACTGCGCATCGAGGGCGACAAGGTGCAGGTTGTCGGCATCACCCACGATGCTCCCTCACTGATACAATTGATCGAGCAGTCTGCGTATTTTACGCGTGCGACCTTCTTTGCGCCGACGACGCGATCGCCGGAAGATCCCGGAGAGCGCTTTCATATCGAAGCGCGAATCAAACCGTATTTCTCCTGATGCCATGAGCATGAACACGGTCGTTATTAAATATCTGGCACGATATCCGATCGCCGCCGCGGTCCTGTATGCGGGGCTGGTGGTCGTGCTGCTGTCCACGGTCTGGACAACCATTTCCGACATTCTGGAGCGTCGCCAGGCGGTGGCGGCATCCACCGAGCTTCTGAACCAGCTCGAGGGTCGTCGCCCCACCGCTATGCGACCGAGCGCCAGGCCAGATATTCCGGGGGGAAACGGATCACCCTTTCTCGAAGGGCCGACCGTAACGGTGGCCGGCGCGGCGCTGCTGCAGCGGGTTGCGTCTGAGGTCACCAGCGCCGGCGGCAATGTCCTGTCGTCGCAGGTCGACCTCGAAGGGACGCAGGCCAAGGCCGGGTTCGTCGGCGTGGTTGCCAGCTGCGAACTGGACCAGCCTTCGTTGCAAAAAGTGCTGTATGATTTGGAGGCAGGCTTTCCGTTCTTGTTCGTCGATCAGCTGGTGGTACAAGCTCCGGCAGGTACCTCCACCCAGCCCGGTGCCAAGCTTCGTCTGTCCCTCGGTGTTTCAGGCCAATGGCAGGCTGCAAAATGATTCGGCGCGCCCTTTATATTGCTCTGGTGGGGGTTGCTCTTCTGGGAAAAGCGGAGGCGCTGATCGTGCTGCCGCCCGTCATCACGGACAGCGAATTCAATCTGAGCAAATTGGAGATGCAGACGGCCCAAAGCGATCCATCGTCCAAGCAGAACGATTTGCAGTCCGCGCAGAGCAAGTCACCGCCGGTGCAGGGCAGTCCACCTGAGTCCCGGCAAGCCGAGTCGGCACCGATTGGCAATCCGCTGTGGGCAATTCCATTGGGACAATTGTCCGTCACGCGAGACCGGCCGCTGTTTTCGCCGGTGCGTCGTCGGCCCGCTCCGGCTGTCGCGAATGTGGTGGTAGCGCCCCCGCCCCCCGCGCCGAAGCCCGCCGCGCCGGAGCGCCCGCAACTGGCTCTGGTCGGCACCATTATCGGCACAACCGACAAACTCTGTGTTTTCCTCGATCAAACTACCAAAGTCGCGGTGCGGCTGCGCATGGGTGAAAGCCATCAGGGCTGGACGCTGACATCAGTTGAACCGCGTGAAGCAACCGTGCAGAAAGATCAGGCGACGGTCGTCATCGGGCTGCCCGCCCCTGGAGAAAGAGCGACGACGCTGGCGACGCTGGGCGCGGCGCCAAATCCGCCACTTTCTCCCTCCCCGGCGCCCCTGCCGTCTGGATCGACCCCTCCCACGGTCCAGGTGTCCGCTCCCGCTCCACC
>JBKQQE010000663.1:0-2841 GCA_052326245.1 Xanthobacteraceae bacterium
CTCGGCGGCATCGGCGCCAGCGGCGGTTTGCTGCAACGCCGGCTCGGCCTGCCGGACGCTTCCGTCCTGGTGTTGCAAGGGATGATCTTCGTCATGGTGCTCGCCAGCGACTCGCTTTACGGCCGCATAGGCTTCTTGCAGCGAAAGGCAACCTGACCGTGGCCGACCCGGGAGCGATCGGATATTGGACCGTGCCGCTGGCGGTGCTGGGCGGCGCCATCCGCGTCTCGACGCCGTTTCTCTTCGTCAGTCTCGGCGAGTGCATCACCGAGCGCAGCGGCCGCATCAATCTCGGCCTCGAGGGCACGCTGGTCATGGGTGCGATGAGCGGCTACGGCGTATCCTACCTGACCGGCTCGCCTTGGCTCGGCGTGCTCGCCGCCGGCGCGGCGGGCGCGGCGCTCGGCGCCTTGCACGCCGCGATCTGCGGGCTGCCGCGGGTCAACGACATCGCCGTCGGCATCGCTTTGATGCTGTTCGGCGTCGGGCTGGCGTTTTATCTCGGCAAGCCGCTGATCGAACCGACCGCGCCGCGGCTGCCGTCGATCGACCTCGGCTGGTGGAGCGACATTCCACAGCTTCGCTCCGCATTGCGGGTCAATGTATTGTTTCTCATCGGCGTGGCGCTGGCGCCGATCCTGGTCTGGGCGCTCAAGACCACACGCTGGGGCCTGATCATCCGGACGGCCGGCGAGAGCGCTGACGCCGCGCGCGCCATGGGCTATTCGGTCAACCTCATTCGCCTGCGCGCGACCATGTTCGGCGGCTTCCTCGGCGGCATCGGCGGCTCGTTCCTCTCGTTGTTCTATCCCGGCAGCTGGAACGAGGGCCTGTCGAGCGGCCAGGGCATCACCGCGGTGGCGCTGGTCATATTTGCGCGCTGGAACCCGATGCTGTGCCTGTGGGCGTCGCTATTGTTCGGCGGCGCCGCCGCGCTCGGGCCGGCGCTGCAGTCGGTCGGCGTGACGCACGCCTATCATCTGTTCAACGCCGCGCCGTATATTCTGACCTTGCTGATCATGATCGCGACCTGCTCACCGAAGCGCACGCTCATTGGTGCGCCCGCCGAGCTGTCGATTACGAGGTGAATCATGCCCGGATTGGCGCGCAAGCAGAGCGATACGGCGGAACGTTACGTCGCCGCCGATCCCTACCTTTGGCCCTACAACGGCGATCTTCGCCCGCAAAACACCATGCTGATCGTCATCGACATGCAGACCGACTTCTGCGGCGTCGGCGGCTATGTCGACAAGATGGGCTACGACCTCTCCCTGACCCGCGCGCCGATCGAGCCGATCAAGCGCACGCTCGCGGCGGCGCGCGCCAAGGGCTTCCATGTCTTTCATACCCGCGAAGGCCACCGCCCCGATCTCGCCGACCTGCCGGCCAACAAGCGCTGGCGCTCGCGGCAGATCGGCGCCGGTATCGGCGATCCCGGGCCTTGCGGCCGCATTCTGGTGCGCGGCGAGCCCGGCTGGGAAATCATCCCCGAGCTCAAGCCGCGCGAGGGTGAGCCGATCATCGACAAGCCGGGCAAGGGCTCGTTCTGCGCTACCGATCTCGAGCTGCTGCTGCGGCTGCGCGGCATCGACAACATCGTGCTCACCGGCATCACCACCGACGTGTGCGTGCACACGACCATGCGCGAGGCCAACGACCGCGGGTTCGAATGCCTGCTGCTGGAGGATTGCTGCGGGGCGACCGACAAAGGCAATCACGACCACGCGCTGAAGATGATTAAGATGCAGGGCGGCGTGTTCGGCGCGGTGTCCGATTCGGCAAAATTCATCGAGGTCATCTCGTGAGCGACATGGCGACCCTCATCCCGCCCGGCGGGCTTCCCCCGCCGACCGCGGGCAAGAAGACCTTTGGCGTCGAAGCCATCGCCATGACCAAGCGCTTCGGCGAGTTCGTCGCGCTCGATCAGGTGTCGTTGAAGGTGAAGACCGGCACGTTCCACGCGCTGCTCGGCGAGAACGGCGCCGGCAAGTCGACGCTGGTCAAATGCATCATGGGCTATTACCAGGCCGACGGCGGCGAACTCATTGTCGACGAGCGTCAGGAGATCATCGGCAATCCTCGCGCCGCGCATGCGCTCGGCCTCGGCATGGTCTATCAGCACTTCACGCTGGTGCCGGCGATGACGGTGGCGGAGAATTTCGTGCTGGCGCGCGACGACGTGCCGGCGGTGGTGGATTGGACGCGCGAGCGCAAGGCGTTGGAGGACTTTCTCGCGCGCATGCCGTTTCGCGTGCCGCTGAACGCCAAGGTGTCGGCGATCTCCGCCGGCGAGCGGCAGAAATGCGAGATCCTCAAGCAGCTCTACCTGCAGCGCCGTTTTCTCATCCTCGACGAGCCGACGTCGGTGCTCACCCCCGGCGAGGCCGACGAGGTGCTCGGCATGCTGCGCGACATGGTGGCGCGGGGCGTGCTCACCATTCTGATGATCACCCACAAATTCCGCGAGGTCATGGCCTTCGCCGACGAGGTGACCATCCTGCGGCGCGGCAAATTGGCGGGGCAGGGGCATGTCAAGGATTTGAACCCCGACACCATGGCGCGCGCCATGATCGGCGCCGAGGAACTCACCGTGCAGCCGCCGCGCACCGGCGAGTTCGGCGCGCCGCGGCTCGACATCGAGAACTTGCACGCGCTCGACGACGGCGGCCAGCCGGCGGTGCGCGACGTGTCATTGTCGATCCGCGGCGGCGAGATCGTCGGCGTTGCCGGGGTCTCCGGCAACGGCCAGCGCCAGCTCATCGAAGTCCTGGCCGGCCAGCGCGAGGCCGAGAGCGGCCAAATCTATCTGCAGGGCGAGCGTTATTATGCGACCCGCGAGGA
>JBKQQE010000664.1:0-6064 GCA_052326245.1 Xanthobacteraceae bacterium
TTCTAGTGTCCTTTCGAATCCGAAGTTCGCTCCCGAAGGTCCAGCAAAGTATTGCGAACTTCGGATTCGGGACACTAGTGCCCGCGAATGTCAAATCCATCACACTGGCGGTTTCAGCTTACCCCCAACCTCCGGGTGAAGAACGCCAAAATCTCGTCGCGGGCGGCGACGGTGGGCTGGCCGGCCGCGTCGATCAGGTGCGCGGTCACCACGCTGTGCGGGGTGGTGACATGGCGCGCGAAGAACGGCGGCACGTCGGCGTTGGCGGCGCTGTCCGGCAGCACGCGGCCATCGAAGCGCTCGCCGAGCGCCTCCGCATAGGCGGCGAAACGCTGCGCGGTGCAGAATTTGTCGCCTTCGAAGCGATAGGCCAGCACCGTGAGATCCTCGCGGTCGAGCCGCTGCCGCACGGCCACAAGCTCCTCGGGGGCGATCTCGAGGCCGCCGGGCGTGCCGAGCGGCAACGACGGCTGCGACAGCACCGGCGCCAGCATCGCCGGCTCCAGCATCATGGTGAGCGCGAAATTGCCGGTGAAGCACATGCCGATGGCGCCGACGCCGGGGCCGCCGCACTCGCCATGGGCAAGCCGCGCCAGCGCCCGCAGCCACTGCGTCACCGGGCTCGATGCGCCGGCCGCGAAGGCGCGAAACTCGGCGCTGACGCAGGCGCGCTGGAAGATCGCCGCGCCCTCTTCGGCATCCGGCACCGCGCCGTCGCGGCCGAACAGCGAAGGCATGTAGACCGTGAACCCCGCGTCGCGCACCCAGCGCGCGAAGCGAGCCACGTGCGGGCTGATGCCCGGCATTTCCGTCATCACGATCACCGCCGGCCCGCGGCCAGCCACGTGCACGATCTTGGTCACGCCCTCCAGCGCGATCGGGCGCGGCGTGAAATCATCGAGCGGATCGTCCACTTGCATGCTGCGCGCGGTCATCGGTTGGCTCCTCATGCGATCGCCGGACTTACGTCCCAGGATTGCGCCCACGCGCAAATTTTCCTAGTGTCGAAATTGACATTGTTCGGGGAGATTTCGCCAATGCGCGTCGACGTGCTGGTGCTCGATGGCGCGATGGGGTCGAGCGTGGCGATCACGCTGGACGCGCTCGACGTCGCCAACCGCCTGCGCGCCGCGCGCGGCGGCAAGCCGGCGTTTTCGGTGGCGCTGGTTGGATCGGGGGCGCGCGCGGCGCGGCGTTTCCTGGCGCCCCACCTCGCGGCACGAGGAGAGGGCGAGGCCGATCTCGTCATCATGCCGGGGCTCGGAATGGCATCGGAAGCGGCGATCGCGGCGCGCCTGGCGCGACGCGACGCCGTCGCCGCCATGCGGCTGCTGGAGGCGGCGGCACGCCGCGGCGCCGAGATTGCGACCTCGTGCTCCGGCGCCTTCCTGCTGGGGCGCACCGGCCTGCTCGCCGGGCGGCGCGTGACGACGACGTGGTGGCTCGCGCCGCTGTTCAAGCGCCTCTATCCGCAAGCCCGGCTCGACACCGACGCGCTGGTGTTGCGCGACGGGCCGATCACGACGGCGGGCGCCGCGATGGCGCAGATGGATCTGATGCTCAGCCTGATCGCCCGCCACGGCGGCCCCGGCCTCGCCAACGCCTGCGCGCGCTACCTGCTGCTCGACAAGCGCGGCAGCCAGTCGCGCTACATGGCGCTCGGCTTTCTCGCCGCCGCCGATCCCAGGATCGCCAAGGCCGAGAAATGGGCGCGCGCGCAGCTCACCAAGGGCTTCTCCATGGACGATTTCGCCGCCGCCGCCGCCATGAGCCCGCGCACCTTCGCCCGACGCCTGCATCAGACCACCGGGCTGTCGCCGATCCGCTTCGTGCAGCGGCTGCGCATGGAGACCGCGCTCGAACTGATCGAGACCACGCGGCTGCCGATCGAGGAGGTGGCGCGCCGGGTCGGCTATGCCGAGCCGTCGACGCTGCGCCGGGTGTTGCGGCGCGATGCCGGCCGCGCCCCGCGCGCGCTGCGGACGGCGGGTTAGACTGCAGCGCGCTCTTGAATCCGGGGGCGATTCTGGGATTACATTGCCGCGCGGACGGCGAAGCTTGCAGCAAGGAGTACGGCCATGAGCTTTGTACGGATCGCGGCATCGGCCGCAATCTTCACCCTGGCGTCGGCGGTTTGCGCGACCGCCAGGCCGGTCACCATCGGCGCGGACACCAACCTGCGGAAGGCGCCCGGCACCAACAGCCCTGTCCTGACGCTGATTCCGAAGGGAACCACGGTGGAGGTCGGCAAATGCAGCAACGGCTGGTGCGAGACCTCGCTGAACGGACAGGATGGCTTCGCCATCGCCCAGAACCTCGGCATGGGCCCGCCGCCGCGCCGCGCGCCGCGCCCGCAGGTGTATGACGGGGACGTGGTCGAGGAGGCCCCGCCGTCTCCCCCCTATGGCCCCTATTACCGGCCGTACGGCTACGGCCCCTACTACTAAGGTTACAGGCCGTTCTTCGGCTATGGATGGGGATACTGGGGCTGGGGACGGCGCTGGTAGACGGCGTGCGTCCATCGACAGGGGCCACGCCGGGTCGTGACGGCCGCGGGTAAACAGCTTGCCGTGACACTATCACACACGCGTCGTCACCCGCGGACTTGACCCGCGCATCCACTCTTTAGGGCTTGGCCTGGTTGCAAAGCGTGGATTGCCGGGTGACCTTAGTCCTAGCGATCCGTCAGAGACGGATCGCGCTGCCCGGCAATGACGAAGAGAATGACACGCTTGTATAGGGTCCCCCCCTATGCCATAGTGCCGCCATGACCCACACCACCCGCGACAAGCAGAAGCTGCTCGCCCGCGTCCGCCGCATCCGCGGCCAGGTCGAGGGCATCGAGCGCGCGCTCACCGACGAAGCCGGATGCGAGGATGTCCTGCATCTGATCGCAGGCGCGCGCGGCGCGATGGCCGGCCTGATGGCGGAAGTGGTCGAGGACCACGTTCGCGAGCACCTGGTCGACACCGTGAAATACCCCGGTGCGCTGCGCCGCGAGGCCGCCGAGCAGCTTCTCGAAGTTGTTCGCGCCTACATGAAATAAGGACGCGATGACCGACCACAGCCCGAGCCCCGCGACGGTGTTTCACAGCCACGTCTTTCTCGGGCCGGGCCACGACGCCAGCGAGCGCCGGACCTGGGCGGTGATCTGGCTGTGCGGCGCCATGATGGTCGCCGAGATCGTCGGCGGACTGCTGTTCGGCTCGATCGCGCTAGTGGCGGACGGCCTGCACATGAGCACCCATGCCGGCGCGCTGCTGCTGGCGGCGCTCGCCTACACCTTCGCGCGCCGGCACGCCGACAATCCCGCCTTCAGCTTCGGCACCGGCAAGCTCGGCGATCTCGCCGGCTTCACCAGCGCCGTCATCCTGGCGATGATCGCGCTGCTGATCGGCTACGAGTCGGTCAGCCGGCTGTTCGCGCCGGTGCCGATCCACTTCGCCGAGGCGATCCCGATCGCCTGCCTCGGGCTTGCGGTCAACGTCGCCAGCGCGTGGCTGTTGTCCGGCGGCGACCATCATCACGGCCACAGCCACGGATCTGGCTACGATCACGACCATGACGACGTGGCGCACGCGATCGCAACCCCCGCGGGCGAGGTCACGCTCGAGATCTTCGAGGACGGCGTGCCGCCGCGCTTCCGGCTGCGCGGCGCGCCGGGCCTCGCGACGGCGTCGGTGGAAACCGTGCGCGCCGATGGCGGGCGACAGCGCTTCGCGCTGGCCGATCGCGGCGGCTTCCTGGAATCGATCGACGAAATCCCCGAGCCGCACGCGTTCACGGCGACGCTGCGGATCGGCGCGCAAACCTATCCCCTCGTGTTCGAGGAACACGCGCATGCGCACGGCGCCGCGCAGCGCGACAACAACATGCGCGCCGCGGTGATCCATGTGATGGCCGACGCCGCCGTCTCGGTGCTGGTGATCGTGGGCCTGCTGCTCGCCCGCACCTTCGGCTGGCTCTGGATGGATCCGCTCGCCGGCATGCTCGGCGCCTGCGTCATCGCCAGCTGGTCGTACGGCCTGATCCGCGACACCGGCGCGATCCTGCTCGACATGAACCCCGACCGGGCGATGGCGTCGCGGCTGCGCGCGAGCGTCGAGGCCGACGGCGACCAGGTCACCGATCTGCATCTGTGGCGGCTGGGGCCGGGGCACCTCGGCGCCATCGTCTGCGTCGTCACCGCCAGCGACCACGACGCCGACTACTATCGCGGCCGTCTCGCCGCCTTCACGGCGCTGTCGCATCTCACGGTCGAGGTCGCGCACCGGACGTGAGCCGGCGCGCGGACGAAGTCGCGGCTTTCGTCGGCGACCTGTCGCTGTCCTCACCGTTATTGAGTCGATGATCGGTTACCGATAGGGTCGCACCATGAAAGCACTGCAGCTGATCACACTGCTGGCCGGCATCGCGGCCGGCGCGCCGCCCGCCCTCGCCGGGGAACATCCGGGCGACGACGATCATGGCGCCGTGCTCGAACTCGGCGCGGCGGGCGAATGGGGCCTGCAGGACGGCAAGTCGAGCTTCGGCCCCAGCGTCGCGGTCGAGGTGACGCCGGTCGAGCACTGGCTGGAGATCGAGGCCGGCCTCACCCCGCTGCAAAGCCGGAGCGGAACGGAATGGGAAGCCGACCTGGTTTTCAAGAAGCCGTTTCAGCTGACCAGGACCGTCGAGTTCATGGTCGGCGCCGGCCCGCAATGGTCGTCATCGGGCGTCATGAGCGTGACCACCGTGCTCGACTTCATGATCTGGACCACGCCGCAATACGGCTGGTTCGTGGAGCCGAGCTACAGCTACGGCTTCAACCGCGGGCACGACCAGAACCTGGCGGTGAATGTCGGGCTCTTGATCGTGCTCGGGCAGCATTAGACCGGCTGCCGCCCCGCCCCTCGCCTCGGCCCGCGGTGACCGCTATGGTGAGCGCAAATTCTCGCCGGGGAGGATGCCATGCCGATCAATTGGCCGGAGCGCTATGCGCCGGACCGGGTTGCCGTTCGCGTCAGCAACGACATCATGATCGCGGCGGAGCCCGCCACCGTATGGGCCTGGCTGATCCGCGCGTCGCTGTGGCCGACCTGGTATCCGAACTCCAGCCGCGTGCGCATCGCCGGCGGCGCCGTCGATCTCTCCGCCGGCGCGACCTTCACGTGGCGCACCTTCGGCGTCGCCGTCGCCTCGACGGTGCGGGAATTCGAGGTCAATTCCCGCATCGGCTGGGACGGCGCGGGCGCCTTCATGGATGTCTATCACGCCTGGCTGATCGAGCCGCGCGGCGGCGGCAGCTATGTCCTCACCGAGGAACACCAGAACGGGCTGGGGCCGCGGCTGCAGGCGCTCATGATGCCGCGACGCATGTTCAACGGCCACCAGCTCTGGCTCGAAAGGTTGCGGTCCAAGGCCGAGGGCGGCCGGCCGCCGCCGGCATGACGGAGGCTGGCCGGCATCACGCGGCGCGCACGCTGTCGAGAAACTTCTCGACCTCCTGCTTCAGGTGATGGCTGACGTCGGAGAGCTCTTTCGCCGAGCTCAGCATCTGGGCGGACGTGGTCCCGGTTTCATTGGCCCCGCTCGCGACCCGTTCAATATTGCCCGCGACGTCGAGGGTGCCGCTGGCGGCGGCCTGGACGCCATCGGCGATGCTTCGGGTCGCGGTGCCCTGCTGCGCGACGGCGGCGGAAATCGACGTGGTGATCTCGCTGACGCGCTCGATCGTCGCCCCGATCGCCTTGATCGCATTGACGGAGTCTTCCGTCGCGCGCCGCATGTTGTCGATATGCGCGCTGATCTCGCCGGTGGCCTTGGCGGTCTGGCTCGCCAGCGCCTTGACCTCCTGGGCGACCACGGCAAAGCCCCGTCCGGCGTCGCCGGCCCGCGCCGCCTCGATGGTGGCGTTGAGCGCCAGCAGGTTGGTCTGTCCCGCGATGTCGCTGATGATCTTCACGACATCGCCGATCTTCTCGGCCGACGCGGTCAGGCCCTGTACTTGCTCGTTCGACCTGGTGGCCTGCCGCACGCCATCCCCAATCATGCGGCTCGCCTGCGTGACCTGCTGACTGATCTC
>JBKQQE010000665.1:0-6907 GCA_052326245.1 Xanthobacteraceae bacterium
CGTTGGGCGGCAGCGTGAAGATGGGCTATTTCGCGCAACACGCCATGGAGCTGCTGGACGGCGAGCGCAGCGTGTTCGAGTCGCTGGGGGACTCGTTCCCGCAGGCGGGACAGGGCTCGCTGCGCGCGCTGGCCGGCTGCTTCGGCTTCTCCGGCGACGACGTGGAGAAGAAATGCCGGGTGCTCTCCGGCGGCGAGAAGGCGCGGCTGGTGATGGCCCTGATGCTGTTCGACCCGCCGAACTTCCTGGTGCTGGACGAGCCCACCAACCATCTCGACATGGCGACCAAGGAGATGCTGATCACGGCGCTGTCGCAATACGAGGGCACCATGCTGTTCGTCTCCCACGACCGCCACTTCCTGGCGGCGCTGTCCAACCGCGTGCTGGAGCTGACGCCCGAGGGCATCCACCAGTACGGCGGCGGCTACACCGAATACGTGGCGCGCACCGGCCACGAGGCGCCGGG
The DNA here is from genome assembly GCA_052326245.1 of Xanthobacteraceae bacterium. Lineage (GTDB taxonomy): Bacteria > Pseudomonadota > Alphaproteobacteria > Rhizobiales > Xanthobacteraceae > Bradyrhizobium_A. The sequence continues at coordinate 467 of JBKQQE010000665.1, forward strand.
GCTGCACAGCTAGCGCCCGAGCAGGTCGAGCCAACGGGTCCGCGCGAAGCGCGGCCCGATGACAAGCTCCGCGAGACTGTCGCGAACGGCGCAATAAAAAAGGCCCCGCTGTGGCGGAGGCGGAGCGCACTCAGGACCACACGAGTGCCGTCATCCAATGGTCATTCCGTCATCCTGAGGTGCGCGCTCTTGCGCGCCGCCAGTGCCCAGAATTCGAAGTTCGCCCGAGTTCGCACCAACTTCAGAGCGAACTTCGAATTCTACAGGGCACTGGCAGCTTTCAATTGTCGAGTGAACAGTTCAGATGGTCCCTTGGAAGGCATGCAGCAGCGAATGAAGGGACCATCTGAACTGTTCACTCGAAGGATGAACGGCCCGTGGTGGATGGCCGTCGCCCTTCGAGGTTCGGCGCTAGCGCGCCTCGCACCTCAGGACGACGGCGAAGTGGTCATTTGACAACGCGCGTGAACCACATCCGCGCCGCATCACAATAAAACACCCCGCGGCTGGCAAAACCAACCGCGGGGCGCAAACCAGAAGCCCTGCCAGTACATCCGTGGTCAAAGCAGCATGGCGATAAGCGCGAAGGCTTACACGGCGCGCAGGTTTTCCGCGGCGGATTTGCCGGTCTTGCGGTCGGCAACGACTTCGTAGGAAACCTTTTGACCCTCGTTGAGGGAGCTCATGCCGGCGCGTTCGACCGCGCTGATATGAACGAAAATATCCTGGCTTCCCTGGTCCGGCTGAATGAAACCGAAGCCCTTTTGGCTGTTAAACCACTTCACAGTTCCCGTGTTCATGGGAGATCGTCCTTTAAGGTAGATGTGTATTTTCATCCGCGCTCAAGAGCACGGCATACGAATTCGAGGTTTTGGGGGAGAGGGTCGTCAGTCAGGCGCGCTGTGAAGCGGCGAGGCCAAGTCGTTCGGCCGAAACTCGATCTGATTTACATGGCGATGGCGCGGCCGGATTGCAAGGGGCATTGCCGCTTAAATTGCCTGCAAGGCAATACGGCGGAAAATCACCACGTCAGCCCGGCTTCGTGCCGTCCGGTTCGGCTGCGGACGCCGGCCCCAGCGATTCACGCAGGGACTTGACCGCGCCCGGCCCGAGCTTCGGCAGGCTCCGCAACTCCTTGTCGGATCTGCGTCGGATGTCGCCGACGGTTTTCACCCCCGCCGCCTGCAGGATCTGCTTGATCCGCGGGGTGAGTTTGAGCTGTTCCACGGGCGTCGCATCGGGCAGCCCCGGCAAGGGGCGCAGCATCGGACCCGCGACGGCTTCCCGGGCCCGCCGCTCGGCTCTCAGGCGCTCAAGGTTCTGCTGAAACGCCTGCTGCGTCTGCTCGTGATAGTCCGTCGCCTGCTGCGCCTCGGTTTTTCGCAGCGCCTTGCGCTCCGCGACAGTCATTCCGGGTGAAGCTTTGTCCTCGCGGCTCATGTGCTCCCTGCCCCGTTGAAATCCCCAATCTGCTCGCTACCGAACGGAGCGAAAACCAATGTTGACCAGGATGAAGGACCAGCATAGCGCGTTCGCCCGGCGCCGTCTCGCCCCAGTTTGGCTGGATCGGACCAAAGGCTTGGCCCGACAAGCTGCGGGAGTGCCCGAAGCGAGCGCCGGTTAGATCGGCCTTCGGCGAAGGTTCTGCTGTTCGCTCCCGTTGATCCATATCAAGCGTTCGGGTTCGAGCCTTGAAATGATTTTAGCAATTGCCCCGCAATTCGGCGTTGCAGGGGCGTTCGGCGATCCGGACAAGACATTTTGCGGAATGGCCGCGGCGCACGCGCAAACAGAGGCTGACACGATGTATCGATCTCTGGCATTTTTCGTCTTGCTGAATTGCCTGTCTGCAGGGCCGAGCCTTGCAGATGAGGGCAACAAGATACTCGGGACCTGGAAGCTCGTATCCTACGAGGTCGAAGCTCAGGAAACCGGCCAGAAAGTGCCGGCAATGGGAGAAAACCCGACCGGCTATGCGACTTTCTCGACCGATGGGCGTGTGTTCTTCATCCTGACGGGAGAGGCGCGCAAGCCTGCCAAGACGGACCAGGAACGGGCCGAACTGCTGAACACGCTCGTCGCCTATTCCGGCACTTACAGCCTTGAAGGCGAGACGTGGACGACCAACGTCGAGGTTGCCTGGAATCCCGAGTGGGTTGGCACCCCGCAGGTCCGGTCCTTCAAGATCGACGGTGACCGATTGGCGGTGTTGACGCCGTGGCGGCTGATGCCGAATTGGGCGGACAAAGGCATCACCCGCAGCATCATCACCTTCGTCCGCTCCAGATAGCTGCCGCGGAAGCCATGACTGCCTGCTCGCGCGACTTCGCTACCGGAGCGGAATTTCACGCGTCATATAGGCATCGACCACCCGGTCCGGGGTCAGCGCCCGGCCGATCGGGCCGACCTTGGCCCAGAATCCGACATTGTAACGGGTGCGCGGCCGCCGCACCGTGCCCGCCCTGAACACCGCGCGCGCAACCTGATCCGCCGGCATGACGCCGAAGCGGTTCGGTTGGAGGAATGCCAGCAGGTACTTGCCGATGTTGGGCTTGTACGCAGCGTAGGGCGTGTCCGCTCCGGTAGCGGGAATGCTGGCGACCGCGGTTTCGCCATAGCGCGACAGGAACGGCCCGGGCAGCACGTTGACGACGTCGACGCCGAACGGCCTGACCTCCGGGCGCAGCGCATCGGCGAGGGCTTCGACGGCGTATTTGGTCATGTGATAGGCGCCGCCGCCCTGGGTGGTCACCCGGCCGGCGACCGAACTGATGTTGACGATACGGCCGCGTCCGGCGCGGCGCATGCCGGGCAGCACCAGCTGGGCCATGCGCAGCAGGCCGAACACGTTGGTCTCGAAGGCGCGCCGCAACAGTTCGGCGGAGATCTCCTCCAGCGGGCCGTACTGGCCGTAGCCCGCATTGTTGACCAGAACGGCGACGGCACCGAAGCGCCGTTCCACGGTCGCCACCGCGGCCCGGCGCGAGGCTTCATCGGTGACTTCGAGCGGCAGTGCTTCGCAGCCCAGTTGCACCAGCGGCGCCAGCGCATCGGGATTGCGTGCGGTCGCGATGGTGATGTAGCCCGCCTCGCGAAACACCCGCGCGGTGGCGTAGCCGAGGCCACTGGAGCAGCCGGTGATCAGCACCGGACCGATATCGCGTGGCGTCATGCGGGCACCTCGTCCTGTGCGAGTGGGATCAATCGCTTCCGGGAGATGAGACGGCCTGTCAGCTAATGTCGATATTTGATATGATTTCCGCGAAAGTCATTCAACTGTTGCGGAATTGGTTGGCCATGCGCAGGAAGCCCTGGTCCAGCAGGGCCCGCATGTCGGCCGGCAGCGCGCATTCGTCCATCGTGCGGCGCATGCACATCATCCATTCGTCGCGCTCGGCGTCGCCGATCGCAAAGGGACGATGCGCCGACATGATGCAGCGGTGCTCGGGCCGTTCGAAATAGAGCGGTGGCCCACCGAGCCAGCCGCTCAGAAACTCGAACAGCAGCTTGCGGATCGGAGCCAGGTCCTCGCCGTGCATGGCGCGGATGCGGGCGGCGCCGGGATCGTTGTCCATGATCTCGTAAAAGCGGTCGGCCAGCCGCCTGACCGTCGCCTCGCCGCCGATCTTCTCATACGGCGTCGCTTCGGTTTTCGGGGCGCTCCCCGTCGATTCAGTGGCTGTCATCGCATCTCATCCGGATCAAGGGCTGAACCAACAGGTGGCGTCGGGATTGCGCTTTGATCTGGATCAATTGGACGATTGCTCCGACGCGGCCCGCCCGCGACGCGATCGAGTCAGGAATGAAATCTGCCGCGATGCATGCGTCTCTTGCCGGCACTATTCAGCCCTCGCGCGACGAAGCGTTCGATTCGGATGGTGTCGCTCATGGGCTGGTCTCCGGCGGACATGGCTGTGCCGCAGCGAGGTAGCACAGATCCGCGCCGCCGGCATCACCCGGACCGCGCGCGGCGCCTGCCCGACCGCGCTCAGTTCACCCCGTATTTCGCCCACTGCTCGGCGATATCGGCGCGGATCGCCTTGGCCGCCGCCATGTCCGCTTCCGCGCCGGCGGTGTCGCCCTGCTTTTGCTTGACCAGGCCGCGGCCATAGAGCGAACTCGCGAGCTTCGGGTTCAGCTTGAGCGCGGCGTCGTAGTCGGCCAGTGCCTTGTCGAGAAGGCCCTGCTTGAAATAGACGAAGGCGCGGCTGTCGATGGTGTTGGCATCGTCCGGCCGCAGCCGGAGCGATTCGTTGCAGTCCGCCAGCGCGGCGTCGAACTGGCCGACCAGCGCGCGGTCCCAGCAGCGGTCGTTCCACCAGTTGGCGTTGTTGGGCTGCAGGCGGATCACCTGGTCGAAATTCTCGATCGCGTGATCGTACTGGTTCTTGCCCTCGTAGGCGAAGGCGCGGTTCTTCCACGCGGCGGCGTAGGACGGATCGATCCTGATCGCCTCGCTGTAGTCGGCAACGGCGCGGTCGTAGTCCTTGGTCTTGGCGTAGATGAAGCCGCGGTCGTTGTAGGCGATGGCATAATTCGGATCGTTGCGGATCGCGTCGCTGTAGTCCGCGATGGCGTGCTCGTTGTCACCCTTGGCGACGTAGGCGTCGCCGCGGTTATCGTAGGCTACCGCGTATCTGGGATCGAGCGCGAGAGCCTGGTTGTAGTCGACGATGGCGCGGTCGTAGTCGGACTTTCTGCCATAGGCGAGGCCGCGGTTGTTGTAGGCGGTCGCGTATTTGGGATCGTACAGCAGCGACTGGGTGTAGCTGGCGATCGCGGTGTCGAAATCCTTTTTGTCGAAGGCGATATTGCCGCGGCCGTTGTGGGCATAGGCGTTCTTGGGATCGATCCGGATCGCCTCGAGATAGTCGGCCAAGGCGTGGTCGTTGTCGCCCTTGGACCGGTACGAATTGCCGCGGCCGTTGTACGGGGTGGAGTAGTTGGGATCGAGACTGATGGCGCGGCTGTATTCGGCGATGGCGCGGTCGTAATCCTTCTTGTTGTTGTAGGCGTTGCCGCGGCCGTTATACGCCAGCGCATAGTTCGGATCGAGACGGATCGCCTGGTCGTACTCGGTGATGGCGCGGTCGAACTCCTTCCTGGTGTCGTAGACGTTGCCGCGGCCGTTGTACGGCGAGGCGTATTTGGGATCGAGGCGGATCGCCTGACCGTACTCGACCAGCGCCCGGTCGTAGTCCTTCTTGGCGTTATAGACGATGCCGCGGCCGTTGTACGGGTAGGCGTAGTTGGGATCGAGCCGGATCGCCTGGTTGTAGTCCGCCAGCGCGGTGTCGTAGTCACCCTTGTCGTAGAAGCCGTTGCCGCGGTTGTTGAAGGCGATCGAGAGATTCTTCTGGGTCTCCTTGCCGGACTGGATCACGGTGGTGCAGCCGCCGATTTGAACGTCCGGCGGCGCCTTCGCCTTGTTCACGCACCAGGTCCACGCCTGCGACGTCTCCGCGTTGGCGGGGCCGCAGGCCAAGGTGCCGGCCGCGACAGCCGCCGCGGCGATGCCGCCGATTGCCCATCCTCGTAAACTTCTGGTCATGGTGCGCCCCCGCTGGTGTAGCCTTTGCCCGCGCCAAGCTAGCACAGGTCAGGCGGCGCGCCGACGCGATGATCGAATGCGCGCGGGCGTCTGCGCCTGGCTCGCAATGTCGCCTGCTGCGGTGCAATCGCCGGCCGGCGCCCGACCTCGAAGCGGACCCGGGCAACGGCCGCACGCGCCGGCTGCGATAATTGCAAAGCCCCCGCGGCGATTGCATACTCGGCCGGCGATATGAAGTGCAGTGACGGGCAGTCGAGGAATTGAATGATGGCGGACGCCGATCTGGATGCCGTGATCCGGCACCTTGCGAAGCAACAGAACAAGGCCCTGATGGCCGCCGCGAAGGGGCGGCGCGATCGATATCTCGGCCTCGCCGCCAAGGCGAAGGATGGGGAAGCCAGGGAACGCTACAAGCGGATCGCGAAATCCACCATGTTGCACGGCGCCGCCGCCGCCAAGCGGCTGCAGATTTCCGCCGACAACGCCGCCGACAGCTACGCGCGATCGATGCGCCAGGCCGCGGAGGTGCCCGCCGCCAAGAAACCGGTCAAGAAGCCGGTCAAGAAGCAGGCCTGACCGGCGCCTGGGTCGCGCCGGCGTGGCCGCGCCGTCCCCGCGCGTCGATGGCGGCGCCCGGCGGCGATATCTCATCGGTCTGGATCTCGCCCAGCAGGGATTCGCTGACCTGCCACAGGCGGCCGGCCTTGGCCTCGTCGTAGGACTCCTCCGACGACGCGATGATGTCGCGCCCGGCCAGCCTGACGATTTCGCGGCCGGCTTTCGCGCATGCGGCCTCACGGTCTCGGGAGATCACGAAATGAAATGGCCAATTTCCTGGTTCAGAGCGCGACAGAGTCGCAAACCGGCAACGATGGATTCCGGGATCGAAT
>JBKQQE010000666.1:0-5737 GCA_052326245.1 Xanthobacteraceae bacterium
ATGGTGTGCTGCGGGCGACGTACAGGGGCCGCCAGCCAAGTGCAGGTGGCGTCCCAGAAATCCTCGACATTCTCGTAGACTACCGGACGGAGTGGATCACGCATGGCGCGATGAGTCAGCATCAGGAAGCAGCCGCGGCAGCCCAGGCCGCACGAACCGCTGCCAATGGCCAAGTCCCACCACAGCGGCGGGCAGAACGTATCCTGGTCACCATGCTCCTTGTAGACCACCAAGTTACCCTTGCGGGTTGCCCGGTAGATGGTGACATCGCGGTTAAGTCCCGCGACGTTGGCCGGCACCACCTCTGGCCGCCAAGTTCCTTCACGGACCATCCCCTCAATAAATTTCGACTGAATCGCGCGGATGTCTTGAACGCCCTGGCCAGTTGGCGCGACTGAATGAAGCGGGAGGGGTCAGCCCTTTCCGGTCGTTCGGCGCGAACACCCATCCACACTCCGCCGACGGCGGACCCGCCCGGTTGTCCCCCCGGGCGGGTCATTTTCATTTGTGGGGAGCGTTTGCAGGGGCAATGCCGACTGACGCGGCGCCGAATCCGGCCGGCGTGGAGTGCCATGCTCCGCCAGCCAAGTCTGGTCCGGACTTTCTCTGCCAATACCTTCCCGCGTCTTAGCCCAGCTTTTGCGGTCATTTTTCAATCTGGAATCGTCTCTCTCCTTCGCGCGAAGGCTCACCTTTGCTCCCACACCGCGGTCTATCTCTGAACCTACGGACTCCGCTGAAAACGCGGGATGATGCGCACCGAAGCGGAGGTCGATGTCAGGGCGCTGGCTGCGACCATGACAATTCAAGGCGGGCACCGGTCTTGCAGCTGACGCGGGCTCCGAATTCCCGACTTTCCTGATCGAGCGTCCGTTGCAGCCAGTCAACGTCCGCCTGCGAGGCGCGCGCGAGCCGAAAGCGCCGGATTTGCAGCGGCGTCATGTCGAGCGCAAGGAGATTGGCGCTGCCGGGATCAATGCGGGCAAAATACATGACGGCGAGATCGTCGCGAAAATCCTCATAGCCCGTGATGCCTTCATAGTCGTTCAGGAAGTCGCCGCATCCGTAGAGAATGAGGCGGTTGTGGTAGACTTCGATGCCTTTGGCGTGATGCGAGGAATGGCCGTGAAGGATCGAGATGCCGGCTCGGTCGACCAGCGCATGGGCGAACCATCGCTGCTCCTCGGCGATCTCGTAGCCCCAGTTTGATCCCCAGTGGACAGAAGCGATGACAACGTCCCCCGGTTGCTTCACCTGCGCCACCTGGTCGGCGATCGTCGCAACCGCGGGGTCGGAAAATGCAGGCAGCAAGTTCACTCCGGCGGCATGGGCCCTTGCCGCCCAGCTTGGGGGAACACCGCTCGTCACCGAGGCAAACGCGAAGACGATAATCCGTCCGTTCGTGGACGTCTGCAGAATTGCCGGCGCGCCAGCCTGCCGGAGATCGCGGCCTGCCCCCGCAGTCTTGATTTGCAGTTGCTCGAGAGTCGCCAAGGTATCGAGCAAACCCGCCCGGCCCCAATCAAGTACATGGTTGTTGGCAAGCATGCAGCAATCAATGCCGGCGGCAGTGAGGCAGCGGGCATTCTCCGGGCTCATCCGGTAGTTGATGCCCTTGGGTTCATAGGCATCGCTGTGCGTGATGCTGGTCTCGAGGTTGATGATGCGAGCCTGCGGCTGCACCCGGTTCCATTCCTCCATCGCCGCGCCCCAGACGTCCTCGAACTTCAGGGGACGCGAAATCGGGCCGTTGGCCTGCTCCGCCAGTTCAAGGTATCCGACGGCGGAATCCATCGCTTCTTCGTGCAGGCCTGGCGCGCACGGATGCGGCAATGCCTGATCGATGCCGCGCCCAAGCATCACGTCGCCGCAAAGAAAGATCCTGAATTCCGGCGGACGCATCTTGTCAGCACTGGCGTGATCGGACATGCAAAACCTTCGGTTCGGTGAGCAAACATTCCGCCTCCCGGAGGTCGGCGTTCGTGGATTGCGCGCTCAGGCGGTACCCTCGATCGCGGGCTTGACGAGTTCGCCAAGATCGGGCTCGCCGCAATGTATGAGCATGATCTTGCGCACCGCATCGCGCAGCTGCAGCACGGACGCGAAATCCTCTCCTGAGGGGTGGACGGCATTTTCAATCCGGATGCTGATGGGGGTCCACCGCGGAAACCACTGGTCGCCGCGCAGCATCGAACGCGTTCCATGAAGAATGCCGGGAAGGACCGGCAGGCCGGCATCTGCTGCCACCTTGAATGCGCCAAGATAGAACGCGGACAATCCGGCCCGGCGCGTGAAGGTTCCCTCCGGAAAGAAAACGATGTTACGCCCGTGTCGGGCGGCTTCGATGATGGCCTCGGTGTCGGCGAGACTCCCGCTGACTTCGTAGCGCTCGACGAACAATGTGCCCAACCGGCGCAAAATTGGCCCGGCAATGACTTGCCCCGCGAGCTCTCTCTTGGCGACGTATGCGGGTTCGCCGGGCAGAACCGCCGCAAGCACCAGCGCGTCCATATAGCTCGAATGATTGAACACGAGCAGAGCGTTTCCGCGTGGTACACGATCGCGGCCTGTAACGGCGATTGGAACGCCAATGGCTGCGAGCGCGGCCCGAGCGGTTGCGCGTACCGCTCTCCAGCGCCAGTCCAGACGAGGCAGGACCATGACGGCCGACCATGCGAACAGGGAACCCGTGGCCACCACGATCCACCACCAGGCGGCATACAGCGCCTCGAGGAGTATCACCCTCAGCCGCGCAAGCCGCGGGCCAAGGCCGGCAAGGTAGAGATGCAGGAGTTGGCGCCACAGCGCCTGCTGCCGGGCACCCACCCGCCCGCTGGCGTAGAGATCCTTGGCAGCGCTGCGGCGAATCTTGCCGCTCGATGTCTTGGGCACCGTCCGGGGCGGGGCGAGGACAACCTCATCAGGTGGTGTCCCGGCGATGTCATTTGCGATTTCCTGGGCGCGTGCACGTAGCGCCGCACGCGCTGCCGGATCGGTCTCGCGTGTCTCGGCGAGAACGACCAGGCGTTCGGTGCCCGATGCCTGGTCGGCGATGCCGAACACCGCGACGCAACCCTTGCGCATGCCGGGGATCTCGGCCACGGCCTCCTCGATTTCCTGAGGATAGATATGGCGCCCGGCGCGAATGATGATGTCTTTGATGCGGCCCGTGACGAAAATGTCGCCACCGGCCATATAGGCGCGGTCTCCGCTGTCGAGCCAGCCGTCACGGATGAGCCCCCGCGTCTTTATCTCGTTGCGGAAGTAGCCGGAAGTGGCCGACGGGCCGCGAAATTCGAGCCGGCCCTCGCGCCGCTCGCCAACCTCGCGGCCGATTTCGTCGACGATGCGGACTTCATGGCCCGGAATCGGCTGGCCACAGGCGACGACCTCGAGCGGGTGCGGGTCATCCGCGCTCGCCGGCTGCGCGATACCCCGCCGGCTCAGCGCTTCTCGATCCACCCGATCGATCACCGGCAGCCGGCCGGGAGGCGGGAACGCCAGCCCGACCGCGTTTTCTGCAAGGCCGTAAACCGGAGCCATCGCGCCTGGCCGGAAGCCATAGCGCGCGAACCTCTCGGTGAATCGACGCAGCGTCTGAATGCTGACCGGTTCGGCGCCGTTGACGACCATGCGCAACGAACCGAGATCGAGGCCCTGAAGATTGGCGTCGTCGATCTTGCCGAGACACAGCTCAAACCCGAAATTGGGCGCGGCGGACAGCGTGGCGCGAAATCGATGGATCGCCCAGAGCCAGCTTTCCGGCCGCACCAGAAAGCTCAGCGGTGACATGACGTAGAGCGGTGCGGCAAAGTAGAGGCTCCCCAGCCACGCGCCGATCAGCCCCAGGTCGTGGTAGAGCGGCAGCCAGCTTACAAAGGTATCGGCGGAGCTTGCATCTATTGCCTGTCCGATGGCGCGAATGTTGGCCAGCAGGTTGGCATGGCTGAGCACCACGCCCTTCGGGTCGCCGGTGCTTCCCGACGTGTATTGGATCAACGCGGTCGACGTCTCGTCCATGATCGGGAGAGGCGCGGCGTTTCCCGGCTGAGCAGTCAGCGCGGCGACGCTCTCGATAGCTGTCAGGCTCTCGACCTGTGCCTGGATCAACATCGCGAACCGTCGTCCTTCAGGAACCGTCACCAGCATGCGAGCGCCGGCATTGTGCAGAATGCCAGCCTGGCGGCGCAGATGTTCCTCGAGCTGCGACATCCGCATTGGCGGATAGATCGGCACCGGCACGGCGCCGGCATAGAGGATGCCGAAAAACGCAACAAAGAAGTCGCGGCTCGTCGGAAGCATCAAGGCGATGCGATCGCCGGGTGCGATATCCCGTTCGACTAGAGCCCGTGCGAGGTGTTGCGCCGCGACAGCAAGCTCGCGGTAGCTCATTGTCGCGAGCGTCGTGACGTCGTCTTCAAGGACGGTCACGTGGAGCCGGTCAGGGTGTCGGGCCACGTGCCAGTCGAGAACTTCGGTCAGCGTGTGCGCTGCCGCCGCAGCCGGCACCAGAGGAAGAGCCGGCGTCGCAGGCGTTTCCGTACGCGCCGGGCGAGACGGGTTGGCCCGTTCAAGCGCATGGAGGATGTCGCCGACCGTGTCGGCTTCGCCGACGACCGCTCCCGGCAAACGCACCCGGAATGCGCGCTCGATCCGCAGGATGAGCTCCGTGCGCCCCAGACTGTCGATGCCGAGATCCCGTTCCAGACGGCTCGAGCGGGAGACGTCCATCAGCTTCGCCCGCTGCGGATGCAGCTCGCTGACGAGTTCGCGTATGACGGCGCGGAGTTCTTGCTCGCGCAACTCGTCATGGCGCACGACAGTCGGTGCGGATTGTTCCATAACTGCCATTGTCGAAGACTGGAGCACTGCGGGGACGGGACCTTGATGCGAATCAAGGTCGAGCAGGGCTGGGCGGCCCGGCCACGGGCGAATAATGCTCCGCCCGTATCTCCAATGCCTTGGTCTTCGGGTATCCGCGACTAGGGCAGGAAACCGTTCACGTTGGCGAGCTTCTTTGGCAGGTAATCGTGGATCACGTAATTGAGTCCCCATTTGGCCAGCGCCTGCTGCTCGGCGCGCACGCCCATTTGCAGCATTTGCTTGATTGCGGCGATCCACTCGGGATGGGCCACAATGAACGGATCGTTCCGCAGCGCGTCTTGAGCGCGCTTGATGTCGGTCGCCGCGAGCGGGTGGGTGGCGTCCTCAAGGCCAAAGTCGACAATATCCTGAGGCGTGACGCCGAGGAAACGCGCCTGAGGCACGCACAGGAAGCGGTTGACGTGAGCCGCATTGCCGGAACCCACCTTGAGGGTGCGGTAAATGTTGGCGAAGCCGTAGGGATCGCAATCGACAAAGCAGTAGACCGGCAGGTTATGCCTGTCGGAAAGCAGGCGAGTGAAGCGCCGGGTAGCCCGGGTCGGGACCCCGCCCATCTCGACGATGATGCATCGCGCCGTATCCCAGAACCGGTGATTGTTGAGGCGCTGAAACATGCCGCCGGTTTCAATGGCGAGCACGAATCGGGCATCGGTGCGGAAAGCCAGATGTTCGACCGAGCGCGGGATGCTGTAGGCGCCGCTCCCCAGGTTGGTGCAGTCGATCTCGATGGCATCTCCCGTGGCGGAATTTCTGTCGACCACGGTGAGGTGACCCGCGACCGAACCGCCGTGGGATTCCGGGTAGAAGCGCAACTGCTCCCGCGACAGCCCGTGAATTGACGCCATGGCCTCAA
>JBKQQE010000667.1:0-4337 GCA_052326245.1 Xanthobacteraceae bacterium
GCCGCCCGAACCCTCGACACACTCGAACTAGCCGCCGCCAAGGCGTTACGACACTTCAAGCCCGACGAATGCGAAAACTTCTTCGCTCACGCCGGATATCGCTCGGATTAAGAGGAATCTGCTCTAGCGATCCGTCAGAGACGGATCGCGCTGCCCGGCCATGACGGAAGGATGCTCAGTGATCTTGAAGATGCTCTAAGTTTTCTCCGGTCGAAACCGCATCGCTTCGGCCCGCCTGGAGCGCGGCGCGCGCGTTCCCTCACACCTTCTCCGCCGGCCAGCAGGCTTCATCCCGCCGCGGCGCCGCTGTCGGCACCAGCACCGGATCAAGCGCGGGGATCAGCCGCGTGCGCGGTTGGCGCGCCGGAATGGCGCGATAGACCTGCTTGGTGGCCTCCACGATGTGAACCCCGGCGAACGGCGAGGAGATCGCAACCCCGATCCGCTCCCATGCCGCGGCGGAGCGCAGGAACCAGCCGCCTTCGATCGGGGGAACGAACAGCGCCTCGCTCCATGCCGAGGGCGTGAACCAGGTCTGCCGCAACAGCTCGGTAATCTGGCTGCGCGAATAGGGCCGGCCATAGCCGAACGGCGTCTTGTCGGTCCGGGTCCAGACTCCGCGGCGGTTCGGAATGATCGCCAGCACCCGCCCGGACGGCGCCAGGATCCGCCAGATCTCGCGCAACAGGCCTGCCGGATCGTCCGACATCTCGAGCGCGTGCACCAGCAGGATGCGATCCACGGCCGCATCCGGCAGCGGCAGCGAGAACTCGTCGACCAGGGTCGACAGCGTCGGCCGCGCGCTCGGCCATTTCAGCACGCCCTGGCCCGCCGGCATGAACGCGAAGCAGCGTTCCGAATCTTCCTTGAACAGGCCGAGATACGGCGTCGGATAGCCCAGCCCAAGCACGCGGAGCCCCTTGGTGTGGGGCCACTGGGCGCGGATGCCGCGGTTGATCAGCCGCCGCGCCACGGTGCCGAGGCGCTGCGAATAGAAGTTGCGGAGGTCGATCACATCCATGGTCATTCTCAGCATTGTAACGTGATTTGCGCCGCGGCGGGACCCCGTTCGCCGTCACATTTCACGTTCGCGCGGGGCCGGGCCCGCGACCTTCTTACCGTCACGGCGCCGTGCTAGCTTTAGTAGCCATCAGCCCGGAGAGCGATCATGGCCGCAGAAATTCGCTTGTTTCCGTGCCTCTCGGACAATTACGGCTACCTGATCCACGATCCCGCGAGCAAGGCGACGGCATCAATCGATGCGCCGGAGGCGGCGCCGATCATCAAGGCGCTGCAGCGCGAGGGATGGACGCTGACCGACATTCTGGTCACCCATCACCATGGCGACCACGTCGGGGGCATCGCCGAACTGAAGGCCAAGTACAACTGCCGCGTCGTTGCGCCGCACGACAAGAAGGCGGCGATCGCCGATGTGGACGCGCGGGTGCGCGAGGGCGACATCGTTCGCGTCGGCAGCCTGTCGGCGCGGGTGCTGGAGACGCCGGGCCACACGCTGGACCATGTCGCTTACGTGTTCGACGCCGAGCACGCGGTGTTCTGCGCCGACACGCTGTTCTCGGTCGGCTGCGGACGCGTGTTCGAGGGCACCTATCCGATGATGTGGGACTCGCTCTCGAAGCTGCGCGCGCTGCCGGACGACACCCGGGTCTATTGCGGCCACGAATACACCGTGGCGAACATCAAATTCGCGCTGACGGTGGACGCCGGCAACGCCGCGCTGAAGGCCCGCGCGGACGAGGTCGCCCGGCTGCGGGCGACCAACGCGCCGACGATTCCGACCCTGATCGGCGAGGAGAAGCGGACCAACGTGTTCCTGCGGGCGGACGACGCCGCGGTCGCAGCCTCGCTCGGCCTCGCCGGCAGCAGCGCCGCCGAGGTGTTCGCCGAGCTGCGCGAGCGCAAGAACAGGTTCTGACCGGCACTGCGTCAGCGGCACGCGAGGCATCGACGAGAAAGGCGGCGCGCATGGTGACCGGAATTCGACCCGAGGCGAGCGCGGCCGACGTGATCGCGCGGCTGCACCTGATCCCGCATCCCGAGGGCGGCCACTATCGCGAGACGTTCCGCGATTCCCGCACCGACGGCAAAGGCCGCGCCGCCTCCACCGCGATCTACTTCCTGCTGGCGCGCGGCGAGCGCTCGCACTGGCACCGCATCGACGCGGCGGAGGTCTGGCACTTCCATGCCGGCGACCCGCTGATATTGCAGATCGCCGACGAACACGGCCGCCGCAGCCTGCATCTGGGCCCCGACCTGATGCGCGGCGAGGCGCCCCAGGCGGTGGTGCCCTCGGGCGCCTGGCAGGCCGCCGCGAGCCTCGGGGACTGGACGCTGGTGGGCTGCACGGTGGCGCCGGGATTCGACTTCGCCGGCTTCGAACTCGCCCCGCCGGGCTGGATGCCGGAGAGCTAGCGAAGAGCTCTCACCTCGCCCGCCAGCGCAACAGGTCGCGCGCGGCGACGAGGCCGCCGCCGGCGATCAGCAGCGCGGAAAGCGCCAGCGCCGGCGAAGGTCGCGCGAAGCCGGCGAGGATCAGAAAGCCGGTCGATAGCAGCGGCGTCGCGTAGGACAGCACCCCGATGAGGCGGATGTCGCCGCGCTTCATGCCGATGTCCCAGGCGTAGAACGCCGCCCCCACCGGCCCGACCCCGAGCGCGATGACGCAGGCCCACTGCAGCGGTGTCTGCGGCCACACCGTGGTCTCGAAGGCGAGATGGCAGAGCGCCGCCAGCACGGCGGTGGCGAGACAAAACCCGGCCACCGCATCGGTGGCGACCGCCGACAGCTTGCGCGACATCACCGAATAGCCGGCCCAGACGAAGGCCGCGCTGAACGCCGCGATCAGCCCCGGGGCATCGTGCGCCGACACCTCGAGCGCTGCGCCGCGCGCCAGCAGCAGGATGGTTCCGGCGAGGCCCAGGCCGGCGCCGACAAGGTGGTGCAGCGCCAGCCGTTCGCCGGGCAGCAGCGCCGACAGCAGCACGATCAAGAGCGGCCACAGATAGTTCAGGAGCCCGGCCTCGGCGGGCGGCGCCAGCTGCAGCGCCAGGAAATACAGCGCGTGATAGCCGAACAGGCCGCCGACGCCGACCAGCCAGGCGAGCGGGGGTTGCCGCAGCGCCCGCACGGCGCCGCGGCGCCAGATCCAGGTCAGCGATCCGACCGCGCCGCCGATCGTAAACGTCATGGCCGCGAGCTGGAACGCGGGAATCTTGCCGGTCGCGACCGTCAGCGCCGCCAGCAGCGACCACATCAGGATCGCCGCCAGCCCGATCAAGGTTGCCGCTGTCCTGCTCACGCGGAGATCGCGACCTGTGCCGGCGGCGGCACGCGCCTTCTCACCTCAGGCGAGATACTGGCCGCCGTTGATGCTGAGCGTCGAGCCGGTGATGTAGCCGGCGTCGTCGGACGCCAGGAACACCACGGCGCGCGCGATTTCGCTGGCCTCGCCGAGCCGGTTGACCGGGATCAGCGGCAGGATGCTCTTTTCCAGCACGTCCTTCGGCACCGCCTGCACCATCTCGGTGTTGATGTAGCCGGGGCAGATCGCGTTGACGGTGATGCCGCCCCGCGCGTTCTCCAGCGCCAAGGCCTTGGTGAAGCCGATATCGCCGGCCTTCGCCGCCGAATAGTTGACCTGGCCGAACTGCCCCTTCTGGCCGTTGATCGAGGAGATGTTGATGACGCGTCCGAACTTCCGCCCGCGCATGCCTTCGATGACATGGCGCGTCATGTTGAACAGCGAGCCGAGATTGGTGTTGATCACGGCGTTCCACTGTTCCAGCGTCATCTTGTGGAACGCGGTATCGCGGGTGATGCCGGCGTTGTTGACCAGGACGTCGATCGGGCCGAGCTCGGCCTCGACCTTCTTGATGCCTTCGCCGCAGGCCTCGAACGACGCCACGTCCCACTTGTAGACCGGGATGCCGGTTGCGGCCTTGAATTTGGCTGCCGCCTCGTCGTTGCCGGCGTAGCTCGCGGCGACGCCATAGCCGGCGGCCTTGAGCGCCTTGCTGATCGCCTCGCCGATTCCCCGCGTTCCGCCCGTGACCAATGCAACACGTGCCATCGTCGTTCCTCCTTAGACGCTGAGTATTTTGCGTTTCTTACTCACAAACGTAGTCAGCCCGGTTGACATAACGCAAGACCAAAAGCTCGGCAGCGGCTTGGAAAGAAGTCGAATGCAATTCAATGACATCTCGACGAACGGCGCCCGGAAAAGAAAAATGCCCGGCGCGAGGCCGGGCATTGATCGGAGCTGAAACTGCGCGGGCGCGATCAGCGCTCGATGCACATCGCGATGCCCATGCCGCCGC
>JBKQQE010000668.1:0-4703 GCA_052326245.1 Xanthobacteraceae bacterium
GACCGCCGCCATTCAGCTCTGCTCATCATCTGGGGCAATGGTTATCATCACCGCCGGCTCGGAAGACAAAGTGAAACGGGCGCTCGATTTAGGGGCTTCCGCCGGGATTAACTACAGGAAAGAGGATAGTCGGCGGCTGGGCGGGCATCGGTCTTGCGGCCGGCCTGACCGATCCGACGGCGGGACTCGGCGCCGTCGGCGGCTACGCCGCGCTGAGCAACTACACCACGCTCGGCGGAACGCTGACGGTGTTCGCGCTTCCGAAGTGACCTGATCCTCAAACCTTGCCGACGCGTGGAGTTGTTCCGCGCGTCGGCTGGTCTTCATCGAACGTCGAGGACAAGCTCTTGCGTACAATCTGGTTTGTTGTGGCCATGATGACCGTCGCGGCATCTGGGAGACTGGCTTTCGCCGAAGACATCGCCGATCCGACTGCGGTCAAGAACGAGGACGGCAAGTATCTGGACAAGGACGGCAACCCAACCTTCAAGGTCGCACCCGACGGCACCGTCGACTGGTACACCTATTCGGGATACCGCCGCTACCACTCGGAGTGTCACGTCTGTCACGGCCCCGACGGCGAGGGATCGACCTATGCGCCAGCCCTGAAGAACTCGCTGAAGACCATGAGCTACAGCGACTTCCTCACCGTCGTCGCAAGCGGTCGCAAGAACGTCAGTTCGTCGCAAGACAACGTCATGCCGGCGCTCGGCGATAATCCGAACGTCGCCTGCTACATGGACGATCTCTACATCTACCTGCGGGCGCGCGCCAACAACGCGGTGGGGCGCGTTCGTCCCGCCAAGCACGAAGACAAGCCTGCCGCCGCGCAGCAGGCGGAGGATTCCTGCATGGGCAGGCGTTGAACGTTTGAAGTCGGGATCGGCTCGGATCCGATGCAAGAGTGGAGGTCAGAATGAAAACCCGCGCCGCCGTGGCTTTCGCAGCGAAAAAGCCGCTTGAGATCGTTGAACTCGACCTGGAGGGGCCGAAGGCCGGCGAAGTCCTCGTCGAAATCAAGGCGACCGGCATCTGCCATACCGACGCCTATACGCTGGACGGATTCGACAGCGAGGGGATTTTTCCGTCGATCCTCGGCCACGAGGGCGCCGGCATCGTTCGCGAGATCGGGCCGGGTGTGACCTCGGTGAAGGCCGGCAACCATGTCATCCCGCTTTACACGCCGGAATGCCGCCAGTGCAAAAGCTGTCTCAGCATGAAGACCAATCTCTGCACCGCGATCCGCGCCACCCAGGGCAAGGGCGTGATGCCGGACGGCACGACGCGCTTCAGCTACAAGGGCCAGCCGATCTATCATTACATGGGCTGCTCCACCTTTTCGAATTTCACGGTGCTGCCCGAAATCGCGGTGGCGAAGATCCGCGAGGACGCGCCGTTCGACAAGAGCTGCTACATCGGCTGCGGCGTGACCACGGGCGTCGGCGCGGTCGTCAACACGGCGAAGGTGACGCCGGGCGCCAACGTGGTCGTGTTTGGCCTTGGCGGCATCGGGCTCAATGTCATCCAGGGCGCGCGGCTGGTGGGGGCCGACAAGATCATCGGCGTCGACGTCAATGATTCCAAGGAAGAATGGGGTCGCCGCTTCGGCATGACGCATTTCGTCAACCCGAAAAAGGTTGACGGCGACATCGTTCAGCATCTGGTCGGACTGACCGACGGCGGCGCTGATTTCACCTTCGACTGCACCGGCAATACCACGGTGATGCGCCAGGCGCTCGAGGCTTGCCACCGCGGCTGGGGGGTCTCGGTGGTGATCGGCGTGGCGGAGGCCGGCAAGGAGATCTCGACCCGGCCGTTCCAGCTCGTCACCGGTCGGGTCTGGAAGGGCACGGCTTTCGGCGGCGCGCGCGGCCGCACCGACGTGCCGAAAATCGTCGACTGGTACATGAACGGCAAAATCCAGATCGATCCGATGATCACCCATGTCCTCAAGCTCGAGGAGATCAACAAGGGCTTCGATCTGATGCACGAAGGCAAGTCGATCCGGTCGGTTGTGGTGTACTGAACCGCAAGCGCCCGGCTCCAATACGTCTGACTCGAACAATGTCTGAATCAAAAGCGTCCACGACAAGGAGGACTGGTCCCATGACTGTTCATATTCATCCGTCGGTCGACAATGGCGTCAAGAAGGGGTCCGGCAGCTTCGCCGGCGGCACCCTGGTGTGCAAATGCAAGGACAAGCCGGTCAAGGTCGCCATCAAGGGCGACGTCGCCCACAACCACGCCTGCGGCTGCACCAAGTGCTGGAAACCGGCCGGCGCGACCTTCTCCGTGGTCGCCGTGGTGCCGCGCGACAACGTCAAGGTACTGGAAAACGGCGACAAGCTGAAGATCGTGGATGCGTCGGCGACCATTCAGCGCCATGCCTGCACCGGCTGCGGCACCCACATGTTCGGCCGCATCGAGAACAAGGCGCATCCGTTCTACGGCCTCGACTTCATCCATCCCGAACTGTTCGTGGAGAGCGGCTCAGCCGCACCGGGATTCGCCGCGTTCGTCTCCTCGGTGATCGAAGCCGGCGTCAATCCGGCGGAGATGGACGGCATCAGAGCGCGACTCAAGGAACTCGGGCTTGAACCCTACGACTGCCTGTCGCCGGCGCTGATGGATGCGATCTCCACACACGTGGCGAAATCGAAAGCCAAAGCCGCGTGAATCGTCGCCAACCAGACCACGCGCAACATGGCATCTTGCGGTGAATGCTTGCGCCTATCCGGATTGGTTTTGTTTTTCCCCGCGCGCAACCCGCGCGCCAATATCCTCAGGAGACTCGAATGATCTGGAAAACCCCGAAGATTGTCGAAGTGCCGGTCGGCATGGAAATCAACATGTATGCCTGCGCAACGCGCAAATAGGTCGCGCGGGAGTGATCTGCCCGGCTCGAGAGCCAAGCTCCGTCTCGAGCCGCGGCAGTCGCCAGATTAGCTAACGCGAACCGCAAAACTCTGACCCTGATCGCTCGGAGTTTTGGTCGGCGGGTGTTGGCGTGCGTCCGCGCAAGCGCGGCATCCGCCGCTGCGGCTTGAGGCTGCGGAGACGCTCGTTTCCATCGCATCGTCCATTTCGCGCACCATCAGGCGCGGCTGGATAGTCGGGATCAACTTCCGATCCTCGAACAGCCTTGCGTTGGCGGTATCATGAGGGGGATTTCCCGGGGAATTGAAACTTCGCCACGCCACCGTCGTTTCTGTTTGTGATATGGAAATATTGCAAAGCAAAAGGATTCGTCGGGATGAACCAAATCGATCTGATTGTGACGGTTTGCGCGGTGCTGTCGCCGACGACCTGCGAAGAAACTCACTTGATGTTTTCCGATGGCGGATCCTTGCGGCAGTGCGCCATGAACGCACCGCCCTATATCGCGCAGTGGATCGGCGAACATCCGAAGTGGAACGCGGTGCGGTGGCGCTGCGAGTATCCGCACAGCCACGACAGGACCGACGCGCACGGGGCGACGCCCGCAGGATGATTGCCTGCCAAAGGCCGCCACGCCTTACTTGCTGCAATCCGTCAGATCCTTGTCCGCGATCGAGAACACCGAATCGGCCTTGATCTCGATGTCCCGCACCAGGCATTGCCGCCTGTCGCGATAGCTGATCCTGGCATCGTAGCGCCCCGGCTCGACGCCGGTAATGCGCAGCCGCTCGTCATGATCGACTTCCTTGTCCTTGTCGTTCAGGGCCTGGTTGGGGCCCCAGCTGTCCTTGCCAGCCGGGGAAAGCTGGAATCCGGAAACCGTTGCCGTGGTCAGATTCCAGAACCTGATGCCCTTGTCCTGTGCGGCAAGTTGGCCGGCGCCCGCCAGCAAAAGCGTTGCCGCCAGCATCGATCGTATCATTGCCAATCCTCCCTTGAGAAAGCCTGACCCCTTACTCCTGGATCAGACGATCGCGATTCTTTGCGTTGTCGAAATTCCTGGCCTGGTCGAGGCCGATAGGCGCGATCAACTTCGCCGAAGCGAGATCGGCGCCGTCGAAATCGGTCCCGATGATGGTGACGCCCGTCAGGTCAGCTCCCCCGAGCTGCGCACCCTTGAGGGAAGCCCCCGTCAAGTCGGCGCCATTCAGGGAAGCGAATTCGAGATCGACTCGCGACAGGTCGGCGCCGCGTGCGTTCAGCCGCTCCAGGTGAGCGGATTTCAGCACCGCCCGCATCAGGCCCATCGATTGGTTGCGCATGTCGGCGCCCAGACGTGCCTCGGCGATCGAGGCTCCGACCAGGCTGGCACCGGTGAGGTCGGCGGCAATGCGCGCGTGCGACAGATCAGCCCCATCGAGACGGGCCCGGGCCATCTGCGAGGCGAACAGGCTTGCCCCCCTGAGAGTTGCGCCAGTGAGGTCGGCTTCGAGCAGCCAGGCCTGATCGAGCACGGCATGGTCGAGGTTGGCGCCCGCAAGCTTCGTCTTGTTCAGCCGCGCCGCGCGAAAAATCGCTCCGGACAGGTCGAGGCCCGAAAGGTCGAGATTGGACAATCGTTTGCCGGTGAAATCGGCCGGCGCGGCGGCGGTCGCCTTGGCGAGCGCAGCTTCGACCTGACCTCGGGTCATTTCGGCCGAAACCATGTCGGGCGAGGACAGATCGACGTCGCGCATCATGTCCTGCGCCGCCGCCGTCGCGGCGAGAACAGCAAGGCTGAGCGCCGCGCCTGCAAACATATGCTTCATCGCCGGTCCCTTTGACGA
>JBKQQE010000669.1:0-7052 GCA_052326245.1 Xanthobacteraceae bacterium
TGGTGGGATACCGGGCGAACAGGGAGAAGGCCACGTCATGGGGCAGGTCGATGGCAAGGTTGCACTGGTCACCGGCGGCGCTTCGGGGATCGGGGCAGCGACAGCGGCGCTGCTGGCGCGCGAAGGCGCGCGCGTCGTCATCACCGATATCGATGACCTGAGGGGCCCGGAACTTTCGGCCGCGCTCGCCCGTGAAGGGCACCAGGCCTCCTATGTTCATCACGACGTGACCAGCGAAGCGCGATGGATGGAGGTGGTCGCCGAGATCGAGCGGCGCCAGGGCCGCCTCGACATCCTGGTCTCCAACGCCGGCATCGGCATTGCCGTGCCCTCCATCGTCGCGATGTCGCTGGATGACTGGCGCCGGCAGGTTGCGGTCAACCTGGACGGCGTGTTCCTGTCGGTGAAGCACTGCCTGCCGCTGATGCGCGGATCGGGAGGCGGTTCGATCGTCCTGATGTCGTCGCTGGCCGGCCTGCGCGGCGCGGCGAATCTCGCCGGCTATTGCGCGACCAAGGGCGGGGTGCGGATGTTCGCCAAGGCGATCGCCATGGAATGCGCCGCCGCGGGCGACGGCGTGCGCGTGAATTCAGTGCACCCGGGGATCATCGACACGCCGATCTGGGGCAAGATTCCGACCGGCGCCACCGGCAGCGAACGCAACGCGCCGATCGACGTGGATGCCATCGGCAAGTTCGCCGCGCCGCTCGGTCGCGCCGGGCAGGCCGAGGACATCGCGCACGGCGTGCTCTATCTGGCCTCGGACGCATCGCGCTACGTCACCGGTACCGAACTGGTGATCGACGGCGGCATGCATGCCGGATCCGTGCCGCGCGCGCCGGCGCCGACGTGACCGGCGGTCGCGGCTGACAGCTTGACGACACTATGGTTCTAACATTCGCAAAAGAGCCCGCCGCAAAGTGATGCGAATATTAGAACCGGGACACTAGCGAAAATCGATGCTGCGCAGAACGATGCCGGCGGGATGGCCCTCGAGCTCGGCGTCGGCGAATTTGCGCGCCGCGCGGGCTTCGATGCGGTCGCGCAGCCGCAGGAACTGCGCCTCGCGCTGGCTCGGCTTCGTTCCGCTCGATCCCTCCATGTGGTCGAGCGCCGCGGAGCTGATCGCGCACGCCACCTCGGTTTCGGCATCGGTCATGGTGAAGCGAACGATCATCCGGTCGTAGTCGTAGTGGCCAAACCCTCCTCGCGTGAGCGTCATCGAAGGAATCCTCGTTGTTAGACGTCGTGTCGGTCGTGGATGCGCGGGTGCGGTCGGCGCCGAGGCCGCATTGTAGCAGATTGAGGGGGCCGTGAGCGGCCCTGATAGGCCCGGCAAGATTGGCGGGCGATCAGCCAGGCCGTGAACGATCAGCGGGTGCCTTGCCGAGGTTTGCGCCTGCGATCGCGCAATCTCTGGTCGAACCGCCTTTTTTGCGCCGCAGCACGAAACCCTTCCGCCTGATCACAAGCCCTTGTTCGCGCCTTTGCGTTCCCGATCTGCCTTGCGCGGCCGCCGGGGCGGCCTTATTCTTGCTTTCCTGTGGCAATCGCGCCGCAATAGTCGGGAGACCTGAAATGGCCTGGAAGACACCGAAGATTGTCGCAGTGCCAGTGGGCATGGAAATCAACATGTACGCCTGCGCGGCGCGCAAATAAGCATCGCGACGCCTTGTGCCCGGTTCCAGCGGCCAGCCTCTGCGGCATGGTCCTGGAGCCGCGGCAAGGGCCGCGCCTTGACTTTGGTTTTCGCGATCTGACGTTCCGTTACCCGACGTTCAGCAGCCCGGCATGGGCCTGAACGTTTTTTTGTTCGCGCCGCGGCGCAGGTCGCTGGCGTGCCCCCGGTCCATCCGGATCGCGCCTCCCAGCTCACCGCTCACCGCGCATCGTGAAAGATGATTCCCACCGTGTGCCGGCGGCCGGACCTGATCCGGCTCACGCCGTGGCGCATGGTGACGCGATAGACCCCGCGCGTGCCCTGCACCGGCCGGTGATGCACGGCGAACACCACGGCGTCGCCGCGGCGAAGCGGGACCACCTCGGGACGGGACTGCATCCGCGGCCGCTGCTCGGTCAATACGAATTCGCCGCCGGAGAAATCCGCGCCCGGCTCCGACAACAGGATCGCGATCTGCAGCGGGAACACGTGCTCGCCGTAAAGGTCTTGATGCAGGCAATTGTAGTCGCCGGCGCCGTACTGCAGCAGCAGCGGCGTCGGCCGTGCTTGGCCTGCGGCATGGCAGCGTTCCAGGAAGGCGGCATGGGTTGGCGGATAGCCGACGTCGATGCCCATCGCCGCGTTCCAGCGGTTGGCCACGCCCCGCAGCGCCGCGTAGAGCCGCGGCCGCAGCGCCGCCACCGGCTCGGGCAGGGGATAGGCGAAATACTTGTATTCGCCGCGGCCGAAGCCGTGCCGTCCCATCACCACCCGGCTGCGAAACGGCGCGTCGTCGCCGTAGAGCGACGTCAGCGCGCGGCATTCATGGGCCGACAACAGGTGCGCGACGACGGCGCAGCCCTGGGCGTCGAGATCGAGGCCCAGCTGGCTCCAGTCGACCGCTTCGAGCCGCGCGGCGATCGATGATTGCGCCACTGGGGCAGGGGGCGCGGTTGCGGTGACGGTCATGGTGCTTCAGCCTCGCGCCTTGTTGGTGAGCGGGGCGGCCATTCTGCCCACTCGGCGGCGCGGCGCCACCCGGTTTCCGTCGGCGGGCTTCATCACGCGCCATGCGAATCCGTTCCTGGCATTGGCGTTGTGAGCGCGGAGCGCCGCATCTGCATGGCGAGCGCGGCAATCGCCACCGCGGCCGCCCAGAAGAAGGTGCCGGCGGCCTGGGTCCAGTGCGGCCGGATCGCGTTGATGCCGATCGCGAGCAGCAGCACGGAGACGCCAAAGGCGCAAGCCAATGCCCGCGCCACTCGGCGGTCCGGTTCGCTCGCGGCCTGGCGCACCAGCACCATATAGGGCCACAACAGCCACACGAAGTAGTAGGACCGCGCCACCGGCGACGCCACCACGATCAGAGCCATCACGATGCTCCATTCGGCCGCGTCGGAGCGTGGCGTGCGGCGGCTGCGCTTCGGCATCAGCAGGATGAAGCCCACCCCGATCGCCAGCGCCGTCGCCAGGAACACCGCGTCGGCGGCGCGGGGATCGAGGTCGAGCAGGTTGACGTAGGTCGCCGGCTCCGGCTCGTCCGGATTGAATTCGGCGTCGACGGGTCGCAACAGCCTATGCTCGACCGCATAGAGCGACTGGTTCTTCCAGCCCCAGAGATCCGCGCGCTGCCCGAATTCGCCGTCGCCGCCCGAGGGCAGCATGGCGCGGACCCAGCCGCCGAGTTCGTTCCAGTTGCGCTCGTAGCCGCGAATCGTCCCCGGCACCAGCACCAGGAACACCACCAGCAACGCCGTCATGCTCGCCGCGGTGCGCCAGTATCGACGCCACACCAGGTAGGGCAGGATCAGGATCGGAAACACCTTGATCGCGGCGGCGGTCGCGAATGGCAGCCCCGCCAGCCAGCCGCGCTGCCGGCGCAGCAGCAGGAATCCGATCAGCATCAGCGCCAGCAGCAGCAGGTTGGGTTGTCCCATGTGGAAGTGATCGTAGACGAACGGCAGCGTCGCCAGCACCGGCAGCCCGGCGATCCAGGGCTGCACCGGTTCGCTGTCCCCGCTCAGGCGGTTGGACAGCACGATCGAGGTCCACCACGACAACAGGGTGATGAGCGACAGCAGCGCCACCAGCGCCGTCTTGCCGAAATAGGCCGGGATCGCCAGCAACAGGCCGGCGAACGGCGTGTACAGGAAGTCCATGCCGGCGTCCGTCGGCTGCTGCAGCGGGCCGGCGTGCAGCATGCGCTGGCCGACCGCGAACCAGAGCGGATAATCCTGGTGCTTGCCCCAACCGAGCAGCTCCGGCACCAGCGGCAACGCGAACAGCGCCAGGCTGCCGATCAGAAACCCCACGGCGAACACCCCCGTCCCGGGGGCGGGCCACGCGGTCCTCAGGATCCGCGCCAGGAAGCGAACGAAATTGGACATGCCGGACAAGGGACCCGCGCTGGTGCGGCGGGGAGACCCGTACCGCCGATTTGAAGTTCCTGCACCAGCAGTAGCAAATTCGTGCCGGCGACTTCAAATCGAATGCGCGCCGCCGGGCAGCGGGGACGGCTCAGCGCATCGGCCAGGGCATGAATATAGTTGCGAACCGGCGCGGCTGCAGCGGCTCGGGCGCACGCCGGGCAGCGAGGTGACGGTGCGCGGGCTTGCGCGGCGAAAGCCTGGCTTCCGGCGCAGGCGGCCTGGCGTCGGGCGGGATGCGCTCGGACAGTGCGGCGGGAAGCTGGGCAAAGGCCTCGCGCGCCACGGTAGCGGCTGGCGGCGCCGCGACGTCGGCGACCGCGGCGGGCGCAGGCGGCGGAGCCAGCGTCGGCAACGAGGTGTCGATCACCACGCGTTCGGGCCCCTTGCGGGTTGCGGCGATGCGGATGGTAGGGTGGTCGAAGTCCTGTGGCGCCGAGGTCGCCGCCGGCTGCGGCAGCCAGGCATTGGCCGCCAGCAGCAGTGCCACCAGCACGCTCCCGGCACCGGCGAGAAAGCGAAGATACAGCATGGCAGCCTGACCCAACCTGCACGGCGTTACGCGAATTGCGGCGCAGCAACGCCGTTCAATGACAACGCCGGCGAGCCGCGCTGGTTCCGCTGAATGATCACGCGTGCCGGCAAGGGTTGGTCGCGCCGCGCCCTATTGCGGTTCACAATGCCGCCGGCCGGTGCTCGGCAGCTTCGTTCTGCATCCACGCGACCAGGCTACGGCCTTGACGCGCCACGCCTCGACCGCGCTGTCGAACGCGTCTAGTGTCCCGACCTTGAGGCGTTGGCTCGATTCAACACGCGTAAAGTTTGAATCACACGACAGGGATCAGGGAGAAACTCGTGCAAAGCGATATGCAGCGGCGGCTCGCCGCGGAATTGATCGGAACGTTCTGGCTGGTGTTCGGGGGCTGCGGCGCCGCCGTCGTCTCGGCCGGTTTTCCCCAGCTCGGCATCGGATTCCTGGGCGTCGCGTTCGCCTTCGGGCTGACGGTCCTCACCATGGCCTATGCGGTCGGCCACATCTCGGGCGGGCATTTCAATCCCGCGGTGACGCTGGGCCTGTGGGCGGCCGGCCGATGCGCCGGCAAGCATGTGGTGCCCTATATCGTCGCGCAGATCGTCGGCGCCATCCTTGCGTCCGGCGCCCTCTATGTCATCGCCTCGGGCAGGCCCGACTGGGTTGCCGGCGGATTTGCCTCGAACGGCTACGGCGATCTCAGCCCGGCGCATTACGGGGTCGCGGCCTGCTTCCTGGCCGAACTGTTGCTGACCTTCTTCTTCCTGGTGATCATCATCGGGACCACTTCCAAAGGCGCGGCGGCCGGCTTTGCCGGCATCCCGATCGGCCTGGCGCTGACGCTGATTCACCTGATCTCGATCCCGATCACCAATACCTCGGTCAATCCTGCCCGCAGCATCGCGCCCGCGCTGTTCGCGGGCGGGGCCTATATCGGCCAGCTCTGGCTGTTCATCGTGGCGCCGATCGTCGGCGCGATCATCGCGGGCTGGCTGGCGCGGATGCTTTACGAGCACCCCTCCGCCGCATGATCGCGGCGCCGCCTCCGGCTGTTCTAAAAGACATTCCCCCGGACCTGGTCCGGGGGCATGTTGGTTCAGCGCCTATATCAGGCGTCGCCGGCGATGCGCCGGCGGCGGGGACGCGTGGGTTAGATCTTTCGCTTCTTGGCCGGCGGCGGGTTGAGCTCCAGGATCTTGGAGGCGCATTCTGCCTCGGTCGCATGCGGGCCGGTGACGAAGGTGCCGCTTGCCTTGGTGGAGTACCAGCCGGACTGGACACCGAAGCGAAGCGACTCGGCGGTTTGGACGTGACGTGGCGACAGGATTTCCATGGCAGTTCCTTTCAATGCGGCGGCGGGCGCGCCGGGTTGGGGGTGTTGCATACCGATCGCCCGCCGACGGCGATCGCAAAGCTCGACTGAATGTCGCTGAAATCCATCAGCGCGCGGCGCCTGTGCGTTGCAAGCGGGACTTCATTCACGCGCGGCGATCGCGTCGATGCGCTGCGCGTCGGACAGCTCGATCGAACCGATGCTGATCATCTCGACGGCCGAACTGTTCGGCGCCTCGGCCGGAACCATCATCATGGTGGCGACGCGGCGAAACACCGGGAACGACAGCCCCTCGATCATCTCCTCGTCGGTCACGATCTCGTAGGCCCCCGCCGGCAGCAGGCGCTCGATGCTTGCCATTCGGAACGGGTGCTTGAACACGATGGTCTCGCGGCGCGACCGCGTCGCCGTCACGAGGAGGCGTCCGCGGCGACCTTGCGCCGCATCAGCGGATAGAGCCCGTCGTCGTACAGCCGGCGGATCTCGCTGGCGCCGAACCGCCGTTCGTCGACCTCGAGCATGGCGCTGTGCAGCTTGTCGGGCGGCAGCATTTCGATCGCGAACTGGATCGCCTCCGCGGCCCGCGGAAAGCGATGGTAGCCGATTTTTCGCTGGTGTCTGAACCGGGTGTGCCCGGAATACAATTCCGCGCCGGCGCTATAGTCGAACATCGTTCGACCTTGCGCCCCTTCGGCGCCAATAGCCACCTCTTTCGCCCCTGCCGCGCGCCCGGATCCGCGTCCCGGCGGCAAAAGCCGCAATTAAGCCTCGATTGGCGCCGCCCGGTTCGCTCCGCCCCGTGAGGGGCTCCGCGACCCGGCCCAACCCGCCCAACCCAACCTGTCGGGGATCATGCCGGTCCAAAATGTCGACAATCATGCCGGTTGAACACCACACGCTCTGAAATTGATTTGAGGGCGCAGTGAGCGATCTGTCGCGCTGCGGATTCTCCATCACCCCCCTCCCTAACCCTCCCCCTTGTGGGCAGGGCGATCGCGTATGGCTCGTCGGTCAAGAAATCGGATCGCAGCGGACGAGTCAGGAGCTCTATCCCCCCCCCCCGCGAAGCGGTGGGGAGGGCAGGCCGAAGCGAAGCGAAGG
>JBKQQE010000670.1:0-15579 GCA_052326245.1 Xanthobacteraceae bacterium
CGGTGCGGGGGTCGAGAATGCCGGTGGCGGCGGGCGCGACGGCCGGCTCACTCAATCCCATTCGAGCGCCCCTTTCTTCCATTCATAGGCGAAGCCGACGGTCAGGACAGCGAGAAACACCATCATCGACCAGAAGCCGGCCGCGCCGAGCTTGCCGAAGGCGACCGCCCACGGAAACAGGAACGCCACCTCCAGATCGAAGATGATGAACAGGATGGCGACCAGATAGAACCGCACATCGAACTTCATCCGCGCGTCGCTGAAGGCATTGAAACCGCATTCATAGGCCGACAGCTTTTCCGGATCGGGCTGCTGGTACGCGACCAGGAAGGGCGCAATCAGCAGCGCCAGACCGATCACGATCGATACGCCGATAAACACCACAAGTGGGAGATAGCTCTGCAAGATGCCGCCCATCGGCGATCCTTAAATGTCAGCGGAAGACCAGTTCCGCGGATTCGCGAAACTTTGGAACCGGGGTGAGGATTAGCGCAGTGCAACAGGGGTGGCAAGACAAGCTATCTTTAGGTCTAAGCCAGGCCTCGGAACCTTGGGGACATGGCATCTTTGGGCGGTCGTGCGACGCGTTCCCCTGTTCAGGGGCTCCGCCGTCGCTCCTCATCAAGCATATCGGCGGCCTTTGCGGTGAGGCGATCGAGATCTTCGAGCAATCGTTGCGTCCAGGCCGAATCCATGCCTTCCAGGAGCTGACGTTGACGCTCGATCGCACCCTCGACAATCCTGTCATGTGCCGCGAGACCGGTCCTGGTCAGCGAGACAAGCACCTCGCGCGAGTCGCGGACATTGACGACCTTCGCGACCAGTTTGCGCCTGACCAGTCCGGTCAGCGCCCGGCTGATCTGGCCCTTGTCCATGCCGACGGCCGCGGCAAGCCGCGCAACGCTCATCGGCGGATGCCGGCCAAGCACCGCGACCAGCCCGAATTCGACCGATGACAGGCCGGCAAGGCGCTGGTAGCGCAACAGCGCCCCGCGCCTGAGCAGGTTGGCCAGCACGATCAGGCGCGAGGACAACATGCCGGTGATCGGCGCCAGCGTCGCCTCGTCGACAGCCGCTGGTACCCCATGCCCTTCAGTCGCCGCTTTCCGCGCCATGCGCCTGCTGTGCCAAGAATTCGGGTGAAAGCCAAGTCCCGGCAGGAGATATCGTTGACAATGTCAACGATCTGGGTTCTGCTAATGGGACGCACTCTCGCCCGCAGTAGCGCCCGCAGAGGCGCGGTTTCGGAGAAACGCCATGGCCGCCAGCCTCGACACCGGCACCGCCTACGAAATGAAGCCGTCCTCCTCCCGAACCGACCTCACCGAAGTGGGGCGCGGCAAGCCGATGGGAGAGCTGCTGCGCCGGTATTGGCACCCCGTGGGTCTGGCCAAGGATGCTGGCGACATCCCGGTTCGGGTTCAGGCACTTGGCGAGGATCTGGTGCTGTTTCGGGACCACCGCGGGCAGCCCGGGCTGCTCCATGCCCGCTGCTGCCATCGAGGGACCACCCTCTATTACGGCAAGGTCGAGGAGCGTGGAATCCGCTGCTGCTATCACGGCTGGCTGTTCGACACCCAGGGTCACTGCCTCGAGCAGCCGTGCGAGCCCGGCGGCGGCGCGTTCCGCGACAAGGCGCGACAGCCCTGGTACCCGGTGATCGAGCGCTACGGTCTGGTCTTCGCCTATATGGGGCCGGCGGACAAAAAGCCGGTGCTGCCGCGCTACGACTGCCTCGAAACCATGGACGACGGCGAGTTCGTGGAGGCCGACGACAGTTCGCTTGGCGGCGGCGGCCCCGCCGTCATCCCCTGCAACTGGCTGCAACATTTCGAAAATGTGGCCGATCCCTTCCATGTTCCGGTGCTGCACGGTTCGTTCAGCGGGCCACAATTCACCAATCTGATGGCGTCGATGCCCGAGGTGCGCTTTGAGGCCACCCCGCGCGGCGTCGCCATTCGCTCGGCTCGCCCCCAGCAAGACGGCAAGGTGTTCTACCGTGTCACGGAAGCAGCCTGCCCGACCTTGCGGGTGGTTCCCAACCCGCGGGTGGCGCAGTTCGCGCGGGTCGAATCGATCGGCTGGGTGCTGCCGCTCGACGACACCTCGTTCCGGATCTACGTCGCCGGGCGGGTGCGGCAAAGCGGCGATATCGGGCGCATGCGCTCGAAGTTCAACGGAAAATTCTGGTGGGACATGAGCGAACGCGAGCATCAGCAATTTCCCGGCGACTATGAGGCCCAGGTCGGCCAGGGCCCAATCACCCGGCACTCGGAAGAGCATTTCGGCCAGAGCGACCGCGGCGTGATGATGGTGCGCCGGATGCTGCGCGATCAGCTCGACGCGCTCGCAGCCGGTCGCGACCCGATCGGCGTCAACTTCGATCCCGAGGCGCCGCCCATCGTGTTCGAGGCCGGCAACTTCATCCGCGAAGCCTGAGCCGCGGCAACCGGCCCCACCTGCCGCGGCAACGCCGTGGCGGCACGACCGACCTCCGGGAGACACGCACCATGGCTGATGTCACCACGCGGACCGCCGCACCGGCACGGACCGCGTCATCGACGGGTCGGCGCTACTATGTGCTGGCGCTGCTGACCGCGATCTACGCGCTCAATTTTCTCGACCGCACGATCTTCAATGTCCTGATCGAACCGATCAAAAAGGAATTCGCGCTCAGCGACACCGTCATGGGGCTGTTGGCCGGCTTCGGCTTCGTGCTGTTTTACTCGGTGCTTGGCATTCCGATCGCCCGCATCGCCGATCGCCTCAGCCGGCGCAACATCGTCGCCCTCGCATTCGCCTTCTGGAGCGCGATGACTGCGCTCTGCGGCCTGGCGCAAGGCGTCACCACCCTGGCGCTGGCCCGGATCGGCGTCGGGCTCGGCGAGTCGGCCGGGACACCGGCATCGCAGTCCCTGGTCGCCGACCTGTTCAACAAGGACGACCGGCCGCGCGCGCTCGGTATCTTCGCGCTCGGCACCTATCTCGGGGTGTTCCTGGGCTATTTCGTCGGTGGCTGGGTCAACCAGCATTACGGGTGGCGCATCGCCTTCATGACCGCGGGTCTCCCGGGCCTGGCGCTGGCGGCCGTGCTGTGGCTGACGGTGACCGAGCCGGCACGCGGCGGAATGGACGGCAGCGTTGCCAAACCTTTCCGCGAGGGTTTTGGTCGCACCCTCGCCTTCCTGCTGTCGCAGCGGACCTACATCCTGGTGCTGATCGGCTTCTGCCTGACCAGCTACACCAACTACGCCACCTCCGCCTGGATCCCGCCGTTCCTCGCGCGCGTGCATCAACTCTCCAGCGCCGAGGTCGGCACCTATGCCGGCACCTTCAAGGGGCTGTTCGGCATGGCCGGCACCTTGACCGGCGGGGTCGTGGTGGGCTGGCTCGGCCGGCGCGACGACCGCTGGAAATTGTGGGCACCGGCCGCGATGTCGGCCATTGCCGGCCCGGTATTCGCGGCCTGCATGCTGACCCGCGATTTCACCACCATGATTGCCGCGCTTGGCCTGACGTCGTTTCTGGTCGGCTTTCATCTCGGACCGATCTTCGCCATCGCCCAGACCGTCGCGCGTCCCAGCATGCGCGCGCTGGCGTCGGCAGTGGTGCTGCTCACGGCGACCTGTTTCGGCCAGGGCCTCGGCCCGCTCGTCGTCGGATTGATCACCGACGCCCTCAAGACGGATTACGGACCGGACGCGATCCGCTATTCGCTGCTGACCGCAGCCCTGACGACGACGCTGGGTGCGCTGCTCTTCGTCGCGGCCGCGCCGTCGATCCGGTCCGACATCGCGCGGGCCGCGTAGCGGATCGCACGACCTTGCCTTTGACGACGCCAGTACCCAGTTTCCGACCGCAATTTGACCCGATCGCGAGGGAGCAACTGCCAGAATGAGAGCCTTTTACCGCTGGGCGACCACGCCACCGCAGGCCTATCTGGTCTACGCCGTCCTGATCGTGGCGATCGGCGGCCTGTCGTTTCTGGCCGGAACACTGAAGCCGAAGAAAACGCCAAGCGTAGCGCCGCCGGCCGCGTCGCGCCCCGCAAACTGAAGACGGCCGGCCTACGTCAGACGGGCCTAGCGCCCGCGATCCGACGCCTTCGGTTTGGCCGTCGCGCGCGCCGGCTTTGGCGGCACAAGTCCCGGCAGGTATTTCGCCAGAACAGCCGGGTCGACGTCCTTCAGTGCATCATCGGGCAGCCGCGTCCAGACATCGTCGCGACCGAAAAGAGAAATGCCCAGATAGCCTCGCAGCGTGAGCGTTTGACCATCGGGGCTGAGGGTCATTTTCGCGTGGTAGATGCTGCCATCTCTCGGATCGAGAACATTCCCGTCCTCGTAGTTAAGACCGTCCCGCCGCATATCCCGCACAAACGACATTCCAAGCGAGGGCACGTCTTTGCGATCGTCCGTGCACTTGGCACAGGTCGGATTTGGATCGTCCCCCGGCCTCGGAAACAACCTCGCGAAGACACCTTCGAACGTCGCCCCCCGATCGACAACGAGAACCCAGACAACCGGCCTTCCGTCCTCGGATTTCTCCCAGAGACCCGCAGCCGAAGGCTCTGCCGCGTGGAGCGGACGGAGCGCGACGACCGACAGCGCAAGCACAAAGGCAAAAAACAACCGCCATGAGCGATTCATCGTGGCCCTTCCCAAAGGAATTGAAGAATCCTTGTTGGCCCGGCATTTGGGCAACATGTTATCAGCCTGAAAATGTGGCAGCGTGATGAATGCCGGGAAGCGGACCCCGCACTGCGAGCGAGACGTGTCGGCGTTTCAGCGCGGCAACCGCGTTACGACCTTGAAGCGCGCTGGCGCGATGCTACTTGATCACTTCCCAGAAGATCCCGGCGACGGCCACAAAGCCGAGCGTGAAGACGATCGTCCGTACATACGGAATCCCGAGCAGATACACCACGGCGTGGACGACCCGCAGCCAGAAGAAGCAGGCGGCCCAGAACGCCGTCATTGCATTGGCCTTGCCGGCGAGGTGTGCCACGATCACCAGTGCGGCAAAGGGCGCGAACGTCTCGACGGCGTTCAGGTAGGTCCGGTCGGCGCGTTTGCCCCACAGCGGCACCGGCCGCGGCGTGGGATCGAGATAGTTTGGCGGCGTCAAGAAGCCGTTCGTCATCACCTGGCAGGCGATATAGGGAATCCACAGCGCGGCCGTGAGCATTGCCGTAAATGCGAGATATTTCAGATCGGTGGACATCGCCTTCTCCTGCAATATGGATTTCGTGGTATTCGACAATTCGACGTCTCGGCGGCATCAGCGCTGCGGCACTGTCAGACGCGTCGCAGGTCGTTCGGTTGAGCATTGCCAGCTGATTGAAAAGACGGCGCGGCAACCGTGGCAAGAATCGCCCCTCGCAAGGTCGCGGCAACCATTCCTGTCGATGAGGCCACGGCGTGCCCGCCCGTCACGCTTCGCTATGGCTCTTGAAGAAATGCAATCTTTCTATGATCGATGCAATCCTATCATCGAAAATGCAGCGTCGCCACGAAATTGGGGCATTGCGCAGTGCAAACTTGGCGCCGTGACGACGTCCATCAGAGCTTGGTCGCGACAAGCGACGCTTAAGTCCAGTCGCCTCGGTCGGCGGGCGCTTCGATG
Source organism: Xanthobacteraceae bacterium (assembly GCA_052326245.1). Lineage (GTDB taxonomy): Bacteria > Pseudomonadota > Alphaproteobacteria > Rhizobiales > Xanthobacteraceae > Bradyrhizobium_A. The sequence goes on from JBKQQE010000670.1 coordinate 5,626, forward strand.
ACGCCGCTCATTCCGTTCCCACCGGTGCAAAAAAGCAGCGGCGCTCTCCACCGGACCTCGATCCGTCGAGACCGTTGATGATTGCGGTGTGGCAGCGCCAGTATTTTCCGTCTTCGCTCGGCGTGGCTTCGCTGTAGGGTACGAGTTCGTCCTTGAAGGCGTGCAGGACGAAGCCGCGCGGCGTCGCCTTCACCTCGGCCTGGTCGAGCCGGTCGCAATCGTGCGGACCGCAGCAATGGACCCCGGTCTGGGGGCTCGCATAGGCCCCCTCGGTGATCCAGTTCGCCTGTCCCGTCTCCGGATCGTGGGCCTGCGCTACGCCGACGTCGACCAATACCCCCACCGTGAGCCCAAGGAAAATACCCAGGAATGCCTTCATGACACACCCCGCATGGTTGAAGTGGATTGCGAACTGTTCGTTGTGGAGCACGCCGTGGCGCATGTCGGCTTTGATCGCGCCGGCCACCGCCTTGCGGGCGTTGTCGATTCTCAATCTGCCGTCGTCCGGTCGAACACGCCGGACGCGGCGACAATGTGAGATGTCGTCCGTCATCATAAAGCTGCTCGCTGGATTTCAGTGATGCATCATTCGTGCCAGTCGCGCACCGGCATCCGTGACCGATTCGGCAGGGCTCCCTTGCAGAACGCGCAATCGCATTGCGCGCAGGCACGCGGAGCCGACGCGAATCAGCTGACTAACGTCGTCAACGCAAACTTTCGTGTTCTGAGAATCCCGTGCCGACGACGCGACCGCATCGAACGCCACGCCATGTATATCAACGTGAGCACCAGGGCGCTGTGCTCCACGCGTGAACGTTGCCAGACCCATGCCGGAGGGCACGGGAGGCGACATGGATGCGCTTTGGAAAGGGCTGCTCGGCGACGTCGTGACAGCATTGATCGTCGTTGCATCGAAGCGTGGCAACGTGCTGCCGGGCATTTTGCCGCTGGCGCCGGGTTGGCGCCCTGACGGCATCAGTGCTTGGCGGCAGCCGCGGAATTGGTGGCTGCGGGCGCGGGCAGGCAACTGATTGAGCCGATGGTGTTGGCGCCATACTGGACATAGCCGGACTGCATCGGTGCCGTGTGCGCGGCGGTGATCGGCAGGTAGATGTAGCAGATCGCACCGTCGACCGGATCGCGCCAGCGCTGCACGATCGTATCCTGCAGCGGTCCGGCAAATTGCCGATCGAGCTGCATATGCGGCATCTTTGCCCACTCGCTCGGTGGCGGTGAAGCGGGTTGCTGCAGCTGGGCGTTGGCCGTCCAGGGAAAAAAGATGGCGCTCGCCAGCGCGCCCGATTGCAAGATCCGTTTCATGTCTACTCCGAAGCGGCGATCCGTGCCGAGCCGCGCTACCACGCGATCTGCATACCGACACGGCCGCCAAACTGGCTGCTGTCATTGACCGGCGCGTAGCCGAAAGCACCCGACACCACGATCTTGTCGCTCAGCCGCGCGAGCCCGGTGAGGCCGACCGCGCCTTGTCCGCCGAAGTTGCCGTAGTTGGCAGCGATCGCGAATTTCCTGTTGTCGGGCAGAAAGCCGCCGCCATCGCCATCGCCATCGCGACCCCGGAATTGGCGACATTGATTTGCGACTGCAGGCCGCTGATCTGCGACTGCACGCCCGTGGCGACGCTGGTAAGCTGGCCGACGGTCGCGGCGTCGTTCGGGCCGACGCCAGGCGCGACATTGGTGAGCACCCGCGGGCTGTTCGCCGTGCCGAACGACACCGTGTTCGGCGCGCTCGCCACCGAGCCCTGCCCGATCGCCACCGCATTGGTAGCGCCCGCCTGCACTACCGCGCCGGCGCCGATGGCCGTGCCGCTGGTCGCTCGTACCGTAGCGCCCTGGCCGACGGCGACCGCATTCGCGGTGGTGGCGCTGGCCGAGTTGCCGACCGCGGTGGCCGACGACACGTTGGCGGTGCAGGTTGCGCACGTCGTCGTCGCAAAATCGCCGAATGTCGCGCCGCCGTTCGAGGCCGAGGCGCTGTTGCCGACGGCGATCGATCCGGTTGCGAGCGAGCCGGTGCCGATGGCGATCGAACTGACACCCGTTGCCTGGGCGCCGAACCCTTGCGCAATGGCATTGGTGTTGGTCGCCTGCGCGCCGTTGCCGATGGCGATGGCGTTGGCGCCTTGCGCGGCAGCGTTGGCACCGACCGCGGTGGCGAAGGTCTGGCCCGCGCCAGTCGTGCCGGCGAGTGCGCCGGAGCCGAGCGCTGTCGTGCCGGCGTTGTTGAAGGTGCCGCCGGCCAGCGCACCGCCGCCGATCGCCGTGCTGTTGGCGCCGGTGGCGGCGCTCAATTGCCCGAACGCGGACGCCACGACCGCGTTGGCGGTTGCACCCTGTCCAACCGCGGTAGCTCCCATGGCCGTTGCGCTGGCGCCTTGGCCGAAGGCTGCCGAATTGTTGGCGCTTGCCGCCGCACCCTGGCCGACCGCCGCCGAATTGTTGCCTATGGCGCTGGCGTTCTGGCCGATCGCCGTCGAAGCCGAGCCGGACGCGGTGCTGGTCTGGCCGATGGCGACCGATGTCGCGCCAGAGGCGTTCGCGGTATCACCGATGGCGACATTGCCGAATGCGCCGACCGAGGCGTTGACGCCAAGAATGGCGGCATTGGCGTTGCCTTTGTCCGTCGCGCCTGGCCCGACCACCGTCGAGTTCGCCGCCGAGGTGGAGCCGGTGCCAATGGCGATGGCGTTGGTGTCGGTCGCATTGGCGTTGAAACCCAAGGCGACACTGGTGGTACCGCTGGCCCACGCTGCTGACGCCCAGCGCGGTGCTGTAATTGCCGGCGGCGTTGGCGCCGTTCACTGTGACACCGTTGAACGTGGAGCCGTCGCCGCCGCCACCGAGCGCCGTGGCGCCAACCGCGTTGGCCGCGGCGTTGAAGCCGAGCGCGGTGGCGTTGTTCTGGCCGCTCCCCTGCGCACCTGCCTGCGCCGCGGTGCCGACCGCGGTGTCGCCGGAGTTATTGAAGCCGTTGGCGGGGGTTCCGCCGTGGCTGACGCTGCCGCCTGCGAAAGCATCGCGGCCCAGCGCGGTCGAATTGCCGCCGGTCGCGCCCGCCGTCACGCCAAGCGCGGTCGACGCGTTGCCCAACGCCTGGGCGTTGGTGCCGATGGCGGTCGAGTCGGCGCCGGTGGCTTGCGAAATCTCGCCGAACGCCGAGGCGGAGTTCCCGCTGGCCGTGCTCGACGCACCGACGGCCGTCGAGAAGGCCCCGGTGGCGTTCGCAGAGTGGCCGCACGCGGTGTCCGAGGACGAACCTCCGTCGTTTTCGCCGGTCATTCCGCTGCCGCTGCAGTCCGCCGCACGGGACGCCGCGGGCAAGAGCGATGCAAGGGCAAACGCCAGGCAGCCGGCAATGACAACGGTGCGGAGTTTGCGCCTGCGATCGCGCCAATTTCGTTCGCCGGGTGACGCCGATGCCAGTCCGGTTGTCACCCGCCCTTCGCAGGCCCGCAATTCCACGGCCATCACGCCCCTCCGTACGCGCGGCGGCGTGGCAGCCAATGAAGCCTTACAACGCCGCCAGGGGCGACCGGCGCCCCTGCTCCCCGCGGCAACTGTGGCCGCTCCGGCGCGGCAAGTCCCTGTGCATTTTTGGGTGTCGCGGCGGTCCGCCGGCCCGTTCAAACAAATTATCGACCGCTGTGCCGACCAAGCCACATGCGCGAATGGAAGGGGACCAATCGTCCGCGGTTGAGGAGGCGGAATGTCAACGCTTTTGGTTGTGTTTGACGTGATCGTATTTTGCGGCGCCGAAGCGCTACCGACCAGTCCAATAAAATGGCACTCGGTCGAGGCGATCATCCGACTACGGGAGACCTATGGCCCCCGGGAACGCGGCAAACCCCCGGGCGCTTCGACGACACGCACACCGTCGGCGCCAAGATTCTAACCGGACGATCGGCGTCGGAAAGTGTCAGGGCATCAGCCGACTTGACAGGCTTGGGGATCAGATCGCGGCTAAGCCATTGAAATGATGGCGCGAGAGACGGGGCTCGAACCCGCGACCTCCGGCGTGACAGGCCGGCGCTCTAACCAACTGAGCTACTCCCGCATGGACGGCGACGAGCGCCTCCGCGATGGCTGTGGGACTTAAAGGCGCGACCGCCGCAAGTCAAGGTGAAGTCATGATGGACCGCCTTCCGGCACGGCGAGGCGGGGGGCGGCATCGCATTCCCCTCAATTTAAGGGCTTCCCGTAACGCCGATGCAAAAAAGCCCCGATTCTTGGGCCTAACAGCGTAGTCAGAGCCGACCCGAATCAATTAAGGCCTGATTTCAAGCCGTTTCTGTCGTGCAACCCACCAAGGAGGGCCAAATATGGCGAAAAAAGCCGCGACTCCCGCCACCGTCACGCTCAAGCATCTCGCCGCGGCGCTGGCCGAGGACCACGCGATGTCGAAGAAACAGGCCGAAACCATCCTCGGCGATCTCGTGACCCGCGTCACCAGGCACCTGAAGAAGGGCGACCGTATCCGCATCGTCGGCCTGGGCATCCTGCAGGTCCGCAAGCGCGCTGCCCGCATGGGTCGCAACCCCGCCACCGGCGAGCAGATCCACATCAAGGCCAGCAAGAAGGTCGCGTTCCGCGCCGCCAAGGAACTGAAGGAAGCCGTCTAACAACGGTCGCCTTTCCAGCCTTTAATCGTTCCGGGACGAGTCGAGCGACCGTCCCGGGATGGATCATGGTCTCCTGACAGATGTGGCGGTTTCGCGCGTGTCGCTGCCTTCCCCCTACTCCCATACGGCGACCGAGCGCTTCCTGCGCTACGCCGCCATCGACACCCAGTCCGATCCCGCCTCCGACAGCTGCCCGTCAACCGAGAAGCAAAAGGATCTGGGACGGCTGTTGGTCCACGAGTTGCGCGAGATCGGCGTCGTCGACGCCCATCTCGATGAGCATGGCTACGTCTACGGATCGATCCCGGCCACCACCTCGAAGACCGTCCCGGCGATCTGCTTCTGCTCGCACATGGACACCTCGCCCGATTGCAGCGGCACGGACGTCAAGCCGCAGATCGTGCGGAACTACCAGGGCGGCGACATTGTCCTGCCGGCCGACCCGTCCCAGGTGATCCGCACCGCCGAACACCCGGCGCTCGCGCAGCAGATCGGCAACGACATCGTCACCACCGACGGCACCACGCTGCTCGGCGCCGACAACAAGGCGGGGCTCGCGGAGATCATGGACGCGGCGCGTTTCCTGATCATGCATCCCCAGATCAAGCATGGCCCGATCAAGCTGCTGTTCACGCCGGACGAGGAGATCGGCCGTGGCGTCGACGAGGTCGACCTCTCCAGGCTCGGCGCGGACTTCGCCTATACGATCGACGGCGAGAGCGCCGGCCATATCGAAGACGAGACCTTTTCGGCCGACGCCGCGACGATCCATATCCAGGGCGTCAGCGCCCATCCTGGCTTCGCCAAGGGCCGAATGGAGCACGCGGTCAAGATCGCAGCGCGCATTGTCGAACGGCTGCCCAGGGAGACGTGTTCGCCCGAAACGACCGAGGCGCGAGAGGGCTTCCTCCACGTTACCGGCATCATCGGCGGAGTGGATTCCGCGACGCTCAGCCTGATCGTTCGTGACTTCACGGAGCAGGGGCTGCAGGACAAGGAGGCCCTGCTCGGCTCCATCATCGCCGACGTGATGCGCGATTTTCCCCGCTCGTCATGCCGCCTCGACGTCAAACCGCAGTACCGCAACATGAAGGTGGTGCTCGACCGGCATCCGCAAGTCACCGACTACGCCATCGAGGCGATCCGCCGGGCCGGCCTCGCGCCGGTCAGAACCAGCATCCGCGGCGGCACCGACGGCTCGCGGCTGTCGTTCATGGGCCTGCCCTGCCCCAACATCTTCGCGGGCGAGCATGCGTTCCACTCGCGGCTCGAATGGGTCAGCGTTCAGGACATGCAGAAAGCGGTCGAGACCATCGTGCATCTGGCGATGATCTGGGAGGAAAGGGCCTGACCGGCGGTCAGCCCCCTCGCCTCATCCCGATCGCAGGCGCGCTCGGTGAGCCCGCTCAGCCGGCCTGGACGCTTTCGACGTCGGCAAAGCGCGGCGCGCGCTGCTCGAGATTGGCCCGCACCGCCTCGGTCTGGTTCGGCGCGCCCATCAGCTTCATCTGCTCCACCGACTCGGCAAGCAGCGCCGGTGCCGGATCGACCGAAAGCTTGTTGAGCAGCCGCTTGGCGGCCCGGATCGCGTCGGGGCTCTTGCCGGCGATTTCGCGCGCGGTGTCGAGCGCGGCCTGGCGCGGGTCCACGGCAAGCCGGGTCGCCAGACCGTAGCTCATTGCCTCCTGTGCCGAGAAGATGCGGCCGGTGAAGGTCAGATCCCGCAGGATATCGTCGCGAACGAGGGTGGCGAGGATCGGCGTCCCGGCCATGTCCGGAACCAGCCCCCACTTGATCTCCATAATCGACATCCGCGCGTCGGGCGCGACGAAGCGCATGTCGGCGCCGAGCGCCAGTTGAAATCCGCCGCCAAATGCAACGCCGTGGACGGCGGCGATCACCGGCACCGGAACCTGGCGCCAGCCCCAGACGGCCTGCTGGGCATGGTTGGCGATGCCGTGGGTCCGGATCGACAGGTCGCGCGCTTCGCCGCCGGCAATGCCATTGCCGCCATTCTCCTTCATCGCCGCGAAGCGCCCCATGTCGAGACCGGCGCAAAATGCCCGTCCCTCGCCCGAGAACACCACGGCGCGCAGTCCCTTTTGCGTGCGCAGTCGCGCGGAGGTTTCGACCAGCGCCTCGAACATCGCCGCGTCCAGCGCGTTCATCTTGTCCGCCCGATTGAGCCGCACGTCGGCCACCCCGTCCGCGGTCATCGTCACCTTGATCCGGTCGTTCATCGACGTGCTCTCCCTGTGCCGCTTTTCGCGGCTTGCTGGCGGCGCCACGGCCGGCGCCTGTCATCGCGGCGGTCGCGGTCAGCGGCCCGAACGACGCGCTACCCGATTTTCGCGTTCCTTACAATTTTAGCAATGGGCTGAACGGGAAAGCAAAAGCCCTCTGCGAGGATGTGCCATCGCCGGAGTGGCCTTGTCATGACCTTGACTGAAATTGAGTTCGAACACCTGCTGGATCGCGTCGGCGACGCCATGGCGCCCGGCCGGGCCAAGATCGCCGATGCCGAACCCACCTTTGCGGCGCTGACCGCCCATCTCCCCGTCCCGGCCAACGACAACGACAACGCCGGCGCATGGCCGCTGTTGGCATTCCCAGCCGGCTGGGCGGCGTCCTGCTGACCTGATCCGCCTGCTCCATTCCGCAGGACGGCATTTGCCTTGAGCCGCCCCATAACAGTGTGAACAAGGCCTTTCCAGCACCCGCGCGATCAGTTAATCGTCTGATTAACAAGAACGCCATGCGGAGGCTCGCCCATGTATACTCCCCATTTGCTCGCTGGCCGCAATGTCCTCGTCACGGGCGGTGGTACTGGCCTGGGCAAGGCCATGGCCGGCCGCTTTCTCAGCCTGGGCGCCGATGTCCACATCTGCGGACGCCGCAAGGGCGTCTGCGATGACACCGCGGCCGAACTCATGAAGGCGCACGGTGGCAAGGTCACGAGCCATGGCGTCGATATTCGCGACGCGGCCGCCGTCGATGCCATGGTCGAGACCATCTTCGCCGACCGGCCGCTGACCGACCTTATCAACAACGCCGCCGGCAACTAAATTTCGCGGACGCAGGATCTCTCCCCGCGCGGCTTCGACGCCGTCGCCAATATCGTGATGCACGGCACATTCTACGTCACCCATGCGGTGGGACGGCGCTGGATCGCCGGCCAGCACCGCGGCAATGTGGTGTCGATCGTGACCACCTGGGTGCGCAACGGCAGCCCCTATGTAGTGCCGTCCGCCATGAGCAAGGCGGCGATCCACACCATGACCATGTCGCTTGCGACCGAATGGGGCCGCTACGGCATTCGCCTCAACGCGATTGCGCCGGGCGAGATCCCGACCGAGGGCATGAGCAAGCGGATCAAACCCGGCGACGAAGCCGGCGCGCGGACCATCGCCGTCAACCCGATGGGGCGCGTCGGCCGCATGGACGAACTGGAGAACCTCGCCGTCTTCCTGATTTCCGGCGGATGCGACTGGATCAACGGTGAAACCGTCGCCATGGACGGCGCCCAGGCGCTGGCCATGGGCGGCAGCTTCTACGGCTTGCGGGAGTGGAGCGACGCCGACTGGAACGCGGCGCGGGACGCGATCAAGGCGCAAAACGACAAGGACCGCGCCGCACGCGGCTGAACTCGTGGTCCGGTTCCAACATTTCCAGCAGATGTCAAATCCGCTCCACTAGCGCGTCAGAGTGTCTCCTGGCGGTGACCGCATTCCTTGCAGGTAAAGGTCACCCGGGACACGCCTTTGGCGGCCGAGACGCGGTTGGGCGCGCCGCATTTCCCGCATTTGGTCTCGATCCTGGTATCGCCCTGCTTGACGACGACGGTCTTGCGCTCCATCGCCTCGCGCACCAGCCGCTCGGCTTCCTCGCGCATCGCCTGCTTGGACATTGCTGTGCTCTCCTGCCGCTGCGCTCCGTGCTGGCGCCGCCGCACCTTGCCCGGCTCCCCGGGGCTTGACCAACGCGGGGTCGAGGCCAGGCCGCAGAGATCGCGATCGCGCTCACCTATCGCCGATTGTCGCGGTCGCCGCAAACAGCTTTTGCTGACATTTGTGTAACAAGCCGTGTGCTGTGGCTTCGCCGCCGCAGTCCGTTGTCGCGATTCGCGCCGACAATCTGACCTAGTGCTGGCAAGCCGTCTGAAGTTAGCGGCCGATTAACCGCGCCGGTAAAATTGGCCGCATTCAAGCCACGGGATTAAACCTCGATTATCCATGATCGCATCAAGTTTCCCTCCAGACGACATAGCTGGAGGGGACCATGAGTGCGGTAAGTATCATTGGACTGGCAATGGCCGCGATGGCGGTTTTTGCGATGCTGTCGGCAAGTCTCGACACATCGCGCTTCAATCGTTCGAGAGCCCGCTGAACAAGGTCACCGTCGCATTCGGTTACGCCCATCGCGCGGGGGCGAGACGACCTGCGCCGGCTCGGCCACCTTGGGCAGCGCCACCATATCGGGCCGGCCGCGCATGACGGCGGCGAGATCATCCATACCCCCGGCATCCAGCGGATTGACCCTGACCGCCACGACCGCGCCAGCAGCCCGCCACGGCGGATAAAGATCAATGGCCAGCAGGTGCGCGGCGGGCCGCAGCGCCGGCGGAGTGAAGTCTTCGAGCTCCTGGATCAGCACGTCGACGCTACTTTGCGTCGCGGCCTGCAGCACGGGCGCGTTCGCGCCCTCCAGAAACAGCAGGCTTGTCAGATCGGCAGGTCGGGTCGACGCGACAGCTGCAAGGTATAGGTCATCTGGGGCTGGCTTTGACCGACGCACAAGCGACCATCCGTGATCGGCAATCTGACCGTCGAGATCTGCCGTCCGGAGCAGCATCGCTGCATTTCCTCGAGATGGCCCGGACGGTAGACGAGCACACGCGCGTAGAACGGATTGATCGTGACGATGAATTCCGCCGCATAGGTGCCCGCCGGCAGCCGGTCGCTCCAATCGATCAGGCGATGCCCGGGTTGGCAGGCCAGCGCCGCAGCGATGATGAGCTTGTCCAACAATGTCTCTGCTGCCCGAAGGGAGACCTTGCGCGGAAGGCCTGGCCGTTCGCCATGGTGTCAGACGAACATGACGCCAACGCGACTCATGTCGCGCCAGACCACGCGGCAGCGGCGGATGAAGGCGTCGACCTCTATGATCAGCTTGAATTCGGGCGGAATGTCCCCTACCGCACCGACATCAAGCGCGGCACCGGTGTCGGAGACGTTGCGGACCCGGCAGGCGACGCCGCTGCCGTCGAAAACGATCGTCCCGGCCTTCAGTACCCTGCGTCTTGGTGAAAGACGTTG